>CANREK010000087.1 GCA_947629605.1 uncultured Clostridia bacterium
GAACGAAGGACGCACTGCCGTCGGACATCTACAAATGGCACTTCATCGAGGATGCGGCAAGGCGTGCTTCCGAAAAGTACGGCTTCAAGGAGATCCGCACGCCCGTCTTTGAGCACACCGAGCTCTTCTCCCGCGGCGTGGGGGACACGACCGACGTCGTCACAAAGGAGATGTACACCTTCCTCGACAAGGGCGGCCGTTCCGTGACGCTTCGCCCCGAGGGCACGGCGGGGGTCGCGCGCGCCTTCATCGAAAACGGACTGCAAGGCGGCGTCATGCCCTTTAAGACCTACTATCTCATCTCCGCCTTCCGCTATGAACGCCCGCAGGCCGGTCGGCTTCGGGAATTCCACCAATTCGGCGCCGAGCTCTACGGTGCGGAGGGGCCCGCGGCGGATGCCGAAGTCATCGCCTTCGCCACCCGATTTTTGCGGGAGATCGGCGTCACCGCGGCCGTGAAACTTCACATCAACTCCATCGGCTGTCCCGCTTGCCGCGCCAAGTATCAGGAGGCGCTCAAAGAGTATTTCCGACCCCATCTCAGTGAAATGTGCGAGGATTGCAGGAGCCGTTTCGACAAAAATCCCATGCGCATGATCGATTGCAAGGAGGAAAATTGCAAAAAATACACCGCGGGTGCGCCGCGCATGCTCGACTTTTTGTGCGACGATTGCAGGGCGCACTTCGAGGGGGTGAAGAGCCTCCTGACGGCGTCGGCGATCGTGTATGACGTCGACCCCTCCATCGTGCGCGGGCTGGACTATTACAGCCGCACGGTGTTTGAATTCACGAGCGACGCCCTCGGCGCCCAGAGCACGGTGCTCGGCGGCGGAAGATATGACACGCTCCTTGCCCAACTCGGCGCAAAACCCACCCCTGCCGTCGGATTTGCGGCGGGATTGGAGCGGCTCATCATGCTGCTCGACGCGCTCAACATCTCCCCCGCGGAACAGAAAGCCGATTGTTATCTCCTCGGCATGGACGGGGAATCCCGCAAGAGAGCCTTCCTCCTCGCCGAAGTTTTGAGAAGCGAGGGGCTCATCTGCGAGACCGACCTCGTCGACCGCTCCGTCAAGGCGCAATTCAAGTATGCGGACAAGCTTGGCGCAAGATTCGTCGTCGTTCTCGGGGAGACGGAGCTTCAAGAGGGAGTCGCCGAAGTCAAGGATATGAAAACTTCCGCCTCACAGCGCGTAAGATTCGGCGCTTTGGCACAATATATCAAACAGGGGAGGAAATTGTAAATGGTAAAAGAGGTGAGCGGGCAGGAGCTCGACAGGCTCGTGGCGGAAAAACGGACACTTATATGCGATTTTTGGGCATCTTGGTGCGGCCCGTGCCGCATGCTCGGGCCCGTCATGGAGCAGATGAGCGAGGAATTTAAGGACAGGGCGGAGTTCGTCAAAGTCAACGTCAACGAGAACGGCGACCTCGCCGCGTCGCTCGGCATTTTCTCCATTCCCGATGTCTACCTGTTTGAGGATGGCGAAGTCAAGGCGCACAGCGTCGGCTTCCTTCCCGAGGAAGAGATGCGCGAATGGATCGAGGAGAACTTGTAAAATTGAGCGGGTTCGCACACACCCCTTCCGCCCCTACGGGGCACCCACCCCTCGAGGGGTGGGCAAGCGGGTCCCTTGGCTCCCCCTTGAGGGGGAGCTGTCACGCGTCCTTGCGTGACTGAGGGGGTGTCATTCCAATCGCTTCGCCGCGCCACGATACGCCGCACGCGCAAACAAAAAAACCGTCACTTATGTGACGGTTTTCGCATGTTTTCACAAATTATCTGTCCTCGAACGTCGCGTCTTTCAGCGTATAGGTCATGGTGCCGAGGGAGTACATCACGTCGTACTCGAAACTGAGCAGGACACTGCGGTACTTCTTGGAATTGTCGTCGCTCCTCGCCGCGTAGACAAAGTTGCGGGTGGCGCCTCTCTGCTTGGCATCGTAGGTGCAGGAGACTTTCACCGCGTCGATGCTCTCCTCGACATGTTCGCCGTTGAGCTCGAAGGAGACGGGCGCCGTCACCGATTCGGAGGCGACGTTGACGCCGATGGCTCTCTGCGTCTGCGGGTCGATGGTCTTGAAGTAGGCCGACGTCGGGAGACTGAGCCCGCGCAGTGCGATGACGATCTCTTCATTGTCGAGGAAGGTCTCCTTGCCGCCGAGCTTGACCGTCTCCGTCACGGTGCGTTTGCGGGATTCGGGCGCGGTGATGTCGAGCGTGTATTCCGCACTCGAAAGGTCCTCGGCATAGTTCACATTGTAGGTGAATTCGTAGGTCGTGAACCATGTCTCCGTGCCGCCCTCGGTGGAGGGGACGGTGGCATGCACCCGCTTTTCGCTTTTGATGGGGTGAAGTCCCTCCGACGCCTTGGTAAACCAGACGGTCGATTCCATAAAGTCCTCAAACATGTCCCCGCGCTCACTGCCATAGGTGTATCTGCCCGCGATGTTGAATTCGCTGTGGAGACGGTACACCGGCATCGAGGACGCGGTGTCGGGAGAAAGTTCCGTGACATAAGTTCCCTCGCGGTATTCGAGGTTGACACCGTCGCTTTGGTCGGGAGCGAAGGTGACGGCGTATTGGAGCCGTTCGCTTTTCCCCGTGATATTTTCGGTCGTGTTTTCGTAATACCAATTCGGCGAGAAGCCCAGCGTCATCGTGCCGCCGCAACCCGCAAGCAGGCCGAGCGGGGCGAGGAGCAACAGCCCAAAGAGGCGTTTCTTCTTCATAGAGAGACCTCCGAAGTGTTCTTTCCGAATCATTATAGCACAAATTTTCGGATTTGTAAAAATAAAACGGCGAAATATCGGAAATTTTCACGCAAGTATGCTATAATATAAGAAAAAATTTTGTCAGGTGGACGAATGACGAACATCATCGGTGCTCCCACGCTCAACCGAGCCCTCGCCGCGCTCTCCTCTCTCGTCGAGGCGGGGGAACGGCGCGGGGAAAAGATCACGGTCTTTTGCGAGGACAAACTCACCCTTCTTGCCGAAAAGGCCGTCGTGGCAAGTTCCAAGGGGACCTTCTCGACCCAAGTGACGACTTTTGCCCGTTTCTTGAAGGGGGACAGGGCCATTCTATCCAAGCAGGGCTCCGTCATGGAGATCTCCTCCATCCTCTCTGCCTACGAGGGGGAACTGCATTGTTTCAAAAAGAGCGCCGCGCAGGCGGTGTACGAGACCATCGCCCAGCTCCTCTCCTCCCGTGCCGACGCCGCGCTCCTCAGAGAAAGCGCCGCCGAGACGGAGGGCATGCTCGCCCATAAGCTCTCCGACCTCGCCTTCGTGCTCGAAAAGTACGAGGAATTTTTACGGGAGAGGGGTCTGCTCGACGAAAACGGCTACCTCGCCCTTCTCCCCGAGAAGATCGAGGAGGAGCTTTGCGGCGGGCACATCGTCTTTTTTGCCTTTCCCTCCTTCACCCGTCAGGCCATGGAGGGCGTACGGGCGGCGCTTCGGTGCGCGAACGAGGTCACGGGCATCTTTTTCTCGGGCAAAGGCGCCGCCTACACCAACGAAGCGGCGCGTGCCTTCCGCCATGCCGCAGAGGAGATGGGGGAAACCCATGCGGTGCAGCTTTCGAGCGACCTCACGGGCGACGCGGCCTATCTTGCCGAGCATCTCTTCTCCCCCGAGGCCTACGGCGGGGAACCCGAGGCGCGGGAACACATCCATCTCTTCCGCGGCGCGGACGAGAGCGACGAGACGGAGACCGTCTGCGCCCTCATCAAAAAATATGTCATGGAGGAGGGACTTCGCTATCGCGACTTTGCCGTGCTCCTTCCCGGGAAAGAGCGCTTCCGCCCGACGGAGCGGATGATGGCGGACTTTCGCATTCCCTTTTTCTCCGATCGCAAGCGGCCCTTTTCGGAACATCCCTTCTGCCGCTTTGTCCTCGACCTTCTCGCTTGCGTGCACGACGGCGGAAGGCCCGACTCGGTGGACGCCGTGCTCTCTTCCGTCTACTTCGGCGCAGACGATTACAGAAATTATCTCCTCAAATACGGGGGCTACCGCGGGGCGGTGAACCGCGACATCAAGGACGGCGAGGCGGTCAAGGGGTACGACCGCGACGAACTGGTCTCGGACAGGGAAAAATTCCGCGGCATCCTCTCCCTCTTTCCGCGCGAGGGAAAGGGGAAGCGGTACACCGAGGCCATCCGCACCCTCTTCGAGCGCGTCGGAGGCGCGGAGATCACCGACCTGCTTGCCGCCAAGTTCGAGGGGGCCGAGAAGGAATTCCTCGACATCTCCCCCTTGGAGGAGATCTTAAAGGAGATCGACTCTCTTGCGGGTGAGGAGAAATTCACCGCGTTCGAATTCAAGAATCTTCTCACGAGCGGGCTCACGGCAAAGGAGATCTCCATGATCCCGCAGTCGGCGGATGCCGTGTTCGTGGGGGACGCCGCGGAGAGCAGATTCGCCCGCGTTGCCGTTCTCTTCCTGCTCGGCGCCGATGAAACGGTCCCGCGCACCTCGGAGGACACCGCCGTCATCACCGACGGCGAGATCAAGCGCCTCAAAGCGCTCTCCCTCGAAATCGAGCCCCAGATCGGCGTCGTCAACGCGCGGGCCAAGGAGAGCGTCTACCTCAACCTCTGCTCCTTTGAGCGGGAGCTCTATGTGGGCTGTCCGCTCCGCATCAAGGGGGACGAGGCAAGGCGCGGCGAAGCCTATCTCTCCATCGCTCGGACGTGTTTTGGGGCACCCATGCCAGAGACCTACCTCTACAAAAGTTGTGAACGGGCGCCCGCGCTCCGCAATCTTCTGCGGCAGACGGAGGCCTTTGAAGAGGGCAAAGCGCAGGGCCGCGAACGGCTCGCTTCCCTCATGGAGATGCTCAAAGAGAGCGAGGACGAGGCGCTTCTCATGCGCATTTTGTCGGGCGAAGAGAAGCGGCCGAGCGAGATGCTGCCAAGGCTCCTCTTCGGCGGACAGATCTCGCCGAGCCTTCTCGAAAGCTACTTCGGCTGTCCCTATAAGAGCTTTGTTTCCTTCGGTCTCCGCCTTCGGGAGCGGGAGGAGCGGAGCGTGCTCGACACCGACACGGGTTCCTTTGTGCATACCGTGCTCGAACGCACGGCGCCGAACTTCAACACCTTCCAAAGCGAAGAGGAATGCGAGGCGGCGGCGGAGAGCGTCGCGCGGGAACTTCTCCAAAGTCCCCGCTATGCCTTTTTGGCGGACACGGGCGCGGGCGTCTACACGGGCGAACGGCTCGTCAAGGAATGCGGCGCGGTCACGCGGGCGTGCTTCCGCCAGATCTGCTGTTCGGACTTTCACGTCGAGGCGACGGAGTTCGACATTTCCCTCCCCGCGATCGGCCTCAAAGGCAGGACGGACAGGGTGGACACCTCGGGCGACTTTGTCCGCATCATCGACTACAAGACGGGGGAGATCGACGACAAGCCTGTCTCTTATTACACGGGGAGAAAGCTCCAACTGCAACTCTATCTCTTGGCGGCGGCGGAGGGGAAGATCCCCGCGGGCGCCTTCTACTTTCCTGCGCAGGAGACCTTTTTGCGGGACGACGACGTGCCCTTCCGCATGAGGGGATTCTTTGTGAAGGATGACGAAGTGCTCGCCCGCATGGACACCCTTCGCACGGAGGGCAAGAGCGACTTTTTCGAGGGCGGCGGCAGGAGTGAAAAGGGGCTCTCCCGCGAGGAATTCGCCGATTTCCTGACCTATGCGCTTCTCGTCTCCCAAAACGCCATCGGCGAGATGAAGGATGGCAACATCACCCCCTCGCCCTATCAGGGGAATTGCGACTACTGCAAATTCAAGGGCATGTGCAACTTTACGGGGGAACACCGCAGGGAAGCCTCGGTCAGCTGTGCACAGATCGCCGCCATCGTCAAGGCGGAAAGGGGGGAGGAATGAATTTCACCGACGAACAAAAACGTGCCATCGAACAGCGGGGGCGGGTCATCGTCTCGGCGGCGGCGGGAAGCGGCAAGACGGCCGTCATGATCGAACGCCTCGTCTCCCTCATTCTCGGAGGGGAGCATGTCCGC
>CANREK010000088.1 GCA_947629605.1 uncultured Clostridia bacterium
TTTCCTTTCGCTTTTCCATGATTTCTTTCCTCCCACCTCTTTTTGTCTAACTTTTGGGGTCCATTTCACGAGGAGGGGGCATGTTACTCCGCCTGTTTGCTGGGATTCTTCGCCCCACAAGGGGGCTCAGAATGAGCGGTCGCCGCACAATGGTGCCCACCCCCTTAGTCCCCCTCCTCGGGAGGGGGCGGGCAAGGCACTTTCCACTTTTTTTGCAAAACCACTTGAATTTATTTTCAAATATGGTAAAATAAAAATCGACAATGTCATTTGGGGTGATAGAATGAAAAAAACCAAAATCGTCTGTACGCTCGGGCCTGCTTCCGAGACCAAAGAAGTCATCTCCGCCATGGCCGATGCGGGCATGAACGTCGCACGCATCAACTTTTCGCACGGTACTCATGAGGAACACGCCAAAAAAATAGAGATCATCCGCGAGGTCAGAAGGGAGAAAAACATCCCCCTTCCCATCCTTCTCGACACCAAGGGACCCGAATTCCGCATCCGCTCCTTCAAAAACGGCAAAATTTTCTTGAAGGAAGGCGACACGTTCACCTTCACCGCCGACGAGATCGAGGGCGACGAGACCCGCGTGTCCGTCTCCTACAAAAAGATCTGCAAGGCGATGGAGCCCGGCGACAAAATTCTGCTCAACAACGGCCTCATGGTCTTTGAGGTGGAAAAGGTCCAATCTCCCGACGTCATCTGCAAGGTGGTCATCGGCGGGGAACTGTCGAGCCGTAAGTCGATGTTCTTCCCCGAAAAACAGCTCGATCTCATCTATCTCTCCGAGCAGGACAAGGCGGACCTCCTCTTCGGCATTCAGCACGGCGTCGACTTTGTGGCGTGCTCCTTCGTCTCCAAGGCGCAGGATATTCTCGATGTGAGGAAGTTCTTGCATGAAAACGGCTCCGACGACATCGACCTCATCGCCAAGATCGAGAACCGCGCGGGCGTCAACAATCTCGAAGAGATCTTAAAGGTCTCCGACGGCATCATGATCGGCCGCGGCGACATGGGTGTGGAAATTCCCTATGAGGAACTGCCCGACATTCAAAAACACATCATCACGGCCTGCCGTATCGCGGGCAAACGCTGCATCACGGCGACGGAGATGCTCGAAAGCATGATCCACAATCCCCGCCCGACGCGTGCGGAAATCTCCGACGTCGCCAACGCCGTCTATGACGGCTCCTCGGCCATCATGCTCTCGGGGGAGACGGCCGCGGGCGAATACCCCGTACAGGCGGTCGCCGCCATGGCAAGGATCGCAAAACAGGCGGAGACCAAGATCGAATACATCCAGCGCGTCGAGGACAGCGAATACCTCATCAAAAATCTCTCGGATGCCCTCTCGCACTCGGCTTGTCTCCTCGCCCATGACGTCAAGGCCAAGGCCATTGTCGTCTGCACCCGCACGGGGGGAACGGCGAAGATGGTTTCCCGCTTCCGCCCGATGATCGACATCATCGGCATGACGACGGATGAAAAGAGCTATCGCAAACTCGCCCTCTCGTGGGGCGTACTGCCGATTTTGTCGGAGGAGTATTTCTCGGTGGATGTCCTCTTCCACTTTGCCAAGAGAGCGGCGCTCGAAAGCGGGCTCGTCAAGAAGGGCGACGTCATCGTCATCACCGGCGGCACCCCCAACGGCAAGAGCGGAAATTCCTCCCTCATCAACCTCGAAACCGTGTAAAAAACGCAACTTATGTGCGAAAGATGAGACCCGAGTCAGTATCTCGGGTCTCATCTTTTTCGCGTCTCCCCCCGTTCATTCTGAGCGTAGCGAAGAATCCCGGCAAACGGGCGGAGTAGGTGTGTGCAGCGTCATGCTGAGCGGCGGGATACATACGAAGTCTACGCGAGCGTGTCCGAAGCATCTCGCCGCACAATGGTCCATAGACGCCCCGCGAGATTCTTCGGAATTACCCTCGTACCCTCTATGAGCCCCGTGGCTCAGAATGACGCGGGGCGGTATGTGCTTCCGTAGGTTTGCTGGGATCCTTCACGTTCGTTCAGGATGAGCGCACGGCGTACCGCCGTGCGCTTTTTGACGCCGCACGAGCCCCGCCGCTCATTCTGCCCCGCCCGCACGTTCTTTATGGCGTCGAAGGGCGGCACGAGGAGTGTAGCGACGAAGTAGCGTAGCGAAGAATTCCGGCAAACAGGCGGAGAAACATGCTTCCGTAGGTTTGCTGGGATGCTTCACATTCGTTCAGCATGAGCGTGCGCCATAGCGTACGCTTACGGTCGTTGCCCACCCCCTACCCCCCCTCCTCGGGAGGGGGCCACTTCCATAAATCTAACATAAACCCCCAGAGGCGAGAGGCTCCGGGGGGTGGGAAATTGCAAATTTTTTGACACTTATGTTTCAGTTTTCGCCCGAGAGGAACTTTTTCATCGTCTCGGCGGCTTCGGTGCGGGAAGCGGCGGACAGCTTCTCGTAGATGGCGGAGATATAGTTCCGCGCGGTGCCGTCGGAGAGTTTGAGCGCGGAGGCGATCTGTCGGTTGGTGAACCCCTCATAGATCATGAGCGCGATCTCCACTTCCCGATCGGAGAAGCCGAACTTGCGCTTCAAGCGGATCTCCCTGTCGTTCGTCACCATTTTGGCGGCGTCGGCGATGCGCTTTGCGATTTTTGCGGGGAGAATGGTGTCCCCCGCGTAGGCATTTTTGATGGCGTCGATGAGCGCCGCGGCGGAAGTGTCCTTCAAGAGATACCCGCTGGCGCCGTTGTTGATGGCGCCGAGGATATATTCGCTGTCGTCAAAGGTCGTAAGCACGATGACCTTGATCTCGGGGAATTTCCCCTTGATCTCCTTGGTCGCGATGACGCCGTTCATCCCGGGCATGCGGATGTCCATCAAGATGACGTCGGGCCGCGTCGCAGCGGCAAGTTCGACCGCCTCGAACCCGTTGGATGCGACCCCGACGACTTCGAGATCGGCGCTCGACGAGAGCACGCTCTTGATGCCGTCCGCGAGAATGGCCTGATCGTCCGCAAGCAATACCTTAATTTTCATGATTCCTCTCCCGTTTTCTTCCCGTCGAGGGGAAGGGTGATGTGAATTTCGAATCCCTCATCCTGTTCTGTGACGAACTCGATCGTTCCGCCGAGCGCCTCCGTTCTCGTGCGCATGCCCGAGAGGCCGAACCCCTCTTTGAACTTCTCCTGCGACATGCCTCTGCCGTTGTCGGAGAGGAGGAAGGTCACATTCTCCCCCTCCTGTTTGAGTTCAAACAAGAACGCCGTCGCGCCCCCGTGGCGGAGGCCGTTGGAGATGCCCTCTTTGAGCGTGTTGCAGAGGAATCTGCGCTTCGCGTCGCCGATCTCCACCTCATCCACCGCGCCGCGGACCACGATCTCCGTGCCCTCCATGGATTCACGGGCGATCGCAAACAGGCTCTCTTTGAGCGACATCCTCTCGCTGAATCCCGAGAGCAGGTGAACGCTCTCGCGGAGCTCTTCGAGGGCGTGTCTCGCTTGCAGATTGGCCGCCGTGATCTTCTTTTTGGCCTCTTCGGGGTCCTTGTCGACGACGAGCCTCGCCGCCTCGGTCTGCATGATGACGGTCGTGATGGAGTGCCCCGCCGTGTCGTGGATGTCCTTGGCGATGCGCTGGCGTTCCTCCAAGACCGCAAGGGCCTTGTGCTCCTCGTTGAGACGTTTGAGCTCTTGATTGCTCTCCGACAGCTCCTCCATGACGGCCGTGATCTCCTTGTTCTTCCGCCAGATCTGAATGGCGAAATTGACGACGAGGAAGTGCAGAACGAGGAGGATGAGGTCGTTGAAAGCGCTGGATATGATCGTAAAGATGTTGACGGGCCCGCCTCGGAAGTAGCCCGAGACGACGAGCGTGATGAGGAAGATGCCGATGCTCGTTGCCCCCATCGCGATGTTGCCCGAGAGGGACTCCTGCCCGATGTAAAATTCGGACAGGATGACAATATAGAAGGTGGAAATGAGCATTCCGTCCGTAAAGATCGTGATGATGAGAAGGAGGAAGATGTCGAGCGCGTAGAAGGGAATTTTGTGGGAATACTTCTTCACCGCCCACATCTTGACGGCATTTTCGCCGACGAGAAGGACCACCGAGGGCAGCACGAAATACCATGCGGGGAAGTTCGCATACTCGTCGTTCCAGCTCCGCACGATGACGATGATGCCGACGAGCGTCAACACCGAAAGAATGAGCCAGCGGAACAGGCTTTGGAGAAAAGTGCGGCGCGATAACAGATCGGAAATTTTGCCGTCTCCCGCCATATGCTCCCCTCCTTGATGTTCTTCTTGTATCATTGTAACATATTCTACGCAAGTTTGCAAAAGGTTTCGGTCACTTTTCCGATTTTTTCTCCCGCTTTTCTCTCGCTATGTTAAAAATGCACATAAATTTTCATTTTTTCATGATATCGCTCTTGACAAGCATGGGCCGGTGTGATACAATAACATAAGTTGTACGATTCCCAAACGAAAAATTCCATACGGGAGATATTTATGCCTCACTACTACCAAGAGGCGGTTGATTCTATCTGCGAGAGCATCCGCTTCGACTCATCTGCTGCACAACATTCGGCAAAAATGCCCTTCGGAAAAGGAGCTTACGACTGTCTCTGCCATTTCCTTGCTCTCGCGGAAAAGCTCGGATTTGAGACAAAGAACTACGACGGCTATGCGGGGGAAGTCCTCTTCGGCCACGGCGAGCCCTTTGCGATCCTCTGCCACCTCGACGTCGTCCCCGCGGGCGACGGTTGGACAAAGCCCCCCTTCGGCGGCATTGTCGAGGCCGGAAAGATCTGGGGCCGCGGCGCCATGGATGACAAGGGCCCCGCGATTTGCGTCTTATATGCCTTAAAGGCGCTCAAAGACAGGGGTTTTGTCCCGAAAAAGACCATAAAACTCATCGTCGGCTGCAACGAAGAGAGCGGCTGGAAATGCATCGAGTATTACAGCCGTGTTGCCAAACTGCCCGAGACGGGTTTTTCGCCCGATGCCGACTTCCCCGTCATCTATGCGGAAAAGGGCATTCTGCATGTGAGACTGCACTACCCGCTCGGGACCGCCCCCTTCTTCTATCTCGAAGGCGGCACGAGCGCCAACATGGTGTGCGATCTCTGCGAGGCCACGCCGCGGTCGCTCAGCACCAAGCGCATCCTCGCGTGCGGGTTGGAAGTCAAGGGCAAAAAGATCCTCTCGCGCGGCAAGAGTGCCCACGGTTCCACGCCCGAGAAGGGCGTCAACGCCATGCTGCCCATGCTCAAATACTTCTCCGCCCGCAACGAGACGATCAAGAACATCATCGCCGACCTCTTTGAGGATCGGTACGGCCTTACCGATCTCGAAGATGAGACGGGCAAGCTCACCCTTTCCCCCGATCTCATCAAATACCGCAAGGGAGAGTTGCAGGTCGTATGCGACATCCGCTATCCCGCGACGGTTCCCGTCGACGCGGTGCACGAAAAATTGGCGCAGATGGGTGTGAAATACGAGACGCTTCACCATCAAGCTCCCCTCTATCACGCAAAGGACAGCGAGCTCATCCAAAGCCTTCTCTCCGTCTATGAGGAATGCACGGGAAAGCGCGCGGAGCCCATCGCGATCGGCGGCGGCACCTATGCGCGGGCGCTCAAAAACGGCGTCGCCTTTGGCCCCGAAATGGAGGGCGACGAGGCGGTCATCCATCAGCCCGACGAGTACATCACCCTCGACCGCGTCAAACTGCTCCTCGACATCTACGAAAAGGCCATTGAAAGGCTCACAAAGTAAAAAATTCCCCGTCATCCGACGGGGTTTTTGTTTGAATGAAAAATTAAAAATTAAAAATGAAAAATTGTGGCGGGGGAATTCGGTTAGAACTGAAAAATGGACAGTCACCAAAAACGGCAGCCAAATTCAAAACAAAAGGAAAGAGCCAATCGGAAGATTGGCTCTTATCTTTTTATTTAAGTTATCCCTTTATTTGTGTAAGTACTCCCTATAATCGAACCATCTGATTTTTTTACATTGAAGCGGGCGATG
>CANREK010000089.1 GCA_947629605.1 uncultured Clostridia bacterium
AAACTTTTGGCACTCTTTGCGGCGGGCGTTCTCGCCTTCTGCGCATTTGCGGTCGGCTGTACGCCGAGCGACGACATCGATCGGGGCGACGGCACCGAGCAGGGCACAACACCCGACGATTCAAAGCAAGACGGCGAGGGCACAACGCCCGACGATCCGACACAGGGGGAAGATGACGACGTGGAAGAGAGAAAATTGCGGGTCTTGCCCGCCGGCTTCACATATGAAGTGACCGAGGAAGAACACACCGTTTCCTACAAGGACAGCGAGGGGAAGGACATCACGCTCTACGGAAAACTCTGGAGCCCCGATGCGCCGAGCAAATTTCCCGCCGTCATTCTCTGTCATGGCTTCAACGGCCACTACACCGATTTTCCTACCGAGTGTAAGGCCTTTGCCGAGCGGGGCTATGTCTGCTATGCGTTCGACTTCTGCGGCGCACAGGTGGGCGGGAGGAGTACAGGCAGAACGGCCGCCGATTACACTCCCTTCACGATGAAGGAGGACCTCCGCGCGGCGATCGCCGACATCAAAGAGCTCCGCTTTGTCGACGGGACCCAAGTCTTTCTCTTCGGCGGAAGCCAAGGGGGATTCGTGACTGCACTCACGGCCGCGGACAACGACATCAAGGATGAGATCGCGGGCCTTGCGATGTATTTCCCCGCGCTCAACATTCCCGACGATTGGCGGGGCAAGCCCGTGCAGAATACGCCGCTCATGGGCTATTCCATCGGCGCGAAGTTCATCGAGTCGGTGCAGGAGCTCGACCCCTTCACCGTCATCGGGAACTACAAAAAGGATGTCTGCATCGTCTGGGGAGATCAGGACGCCCTCGTCGCCCGCAAATATATCGACAATGCGGTAGCGGCGTATGGCGCCGACCGCGTCGACCTCACAATCATTCCCGGTGCGGGGCACGGATTCGGCGGAACGGCCCTTCAAACGGCCACCCAAAAGGTGCTTGCCTTCCTCGAAGCGCGTACCTATGTGACCCAAAAATAAATGATTATATAATAATGATTATATAATAATGTAGGAAAAAAGCGGCGGGGGCAAGTCACTTCCTCGCCGCTTTGCTCTTCTCACTTTTTCTTTTTCCACTCCGCTTCCTCTTCGGCGGAGACGAAGTCGAACTCGATCGCGTCGTTGTTCTCTTTCAGTGCCTCGACAAAGTCCTTGAACCAACTCTCCTTGACGACGATGATGGCGTATTGGTTTTTCATGTCGTCAAAATAGATGGCAAGCCGCCCGGAGCCGAGAAAGTGGCGGATGGAACGGATCTTTTTGAGCGCATAGCGCGTCTTGATGAACCCGAACTGCAAGACGAGCTCAGTGTCCGTGATGACGTAGCGGGACCTCACGAACATGGCGATGACGAGGATGAACAGCAGTCCGCAGACGAAAAACATCAAAATATATTTCAGCCATTCCCAAACGATGCCGATGTCGCCCTTCAAAAATCCGATGAATTGCCAAAGGGTCAGCGCCAGCCCGCCCACGCAGAGGACGAGGAGCAGGATGAGGACGCTCTTCATCATTGCAGTAAATTTGAAGGGGAACGCACGCCCCGATTTCAACGACCTGTCTTTCATAGTTTCAAGTATACATGAATTCTCCGAAAAAATCAACGAATTTACAAAGTGGCTCTTGAAAAAGGTGCGGCGATACTGTATAATGAAACCGTACCCGACGCTTCTGCGAAAAAATCAATCACGATGAGGAGATCATGACGCTCAAAGAAACCAAGAAGATCATCGACTTAACGCCGTATCCCCGCCCCGCGCTCCCGACGCAGGAGGAGCAGGAGGAGGACTGCAACGCACTTTTGAAGTATCTCCTCAAAGAACAGGGGCTCATTGCGGCATTCAATTCTTCCTATCAAAAGAAACGGGACACGATACGCCGCCTCATGAACAGGCGCATGCCGCACCCCATTCCGCAGGAGATCTTAAAGACGCAGGACCGCCTCTTTTGGGCGGAGAGCGTGGAGCGAGGGATCGTCGACGGGGGAACGCTCCCGTTCGGGCAATACGGCATCGGCCTTTGGCAGGGCGACATTTCCCGCCTGAAATCGGATGCCATCGTCAACGCGGCGAATTCCTCGCTCCTCGGCTGTTTTCTCCCCGGGCACAACTGTATCGACAACGTCATTCACTCCTATGCGGGCATGCAACTCCGCGACGACTGCGCCAAGCTCATGGCGTTTGAGGATCGCGAAGAGGAGGCGGGCGGGGCAAAGATCACCCGCGCCTACAATCTGCCGAGCGCCTATGTCCTGCACACCGTCGGTCCCATGATCGCGGGAAAGCCGACGCGCGAGGACCGCGGGGCGCTTCGCTCCTGCTACATCTCCTGCCTCAATCTCGCGGAGGAGATGGGGCTCAGAAGCATCGCCTTTTGCTGTATCTCCACGGGCGTGTTCAACTTCCCGCGAGAAGCTGCCGCCGAGATCGCAACGGGCGCGGTCCTGAATTGGAAAATGCGCACGGGCAGCGATATCAAGGTCATCTTCAACACCTTTTTGCCGTCGGACACAGAAATTTATTCGAATATTTTGAAAATTGCACAGATCGATGACTAATTTCCCCTGTTTGGGGGAACTTTGAGAAAAGGGGAACTATGAGTTATGTGATAGCGCTCGATGCGGGCACGACGAGCATTCGGGCATTTCTCTATGATACGGAAAAGGGCATCTTCGTGCACGGAGCACAGCAAGAGGTCGCGAGCAAATATCCGTTTCCCGGTTGGGTAGAGCAGGACGCCAACGAGATCTACTTCAAGGCGGCGTATGTGCTCAACGACTGCCTCGCCTTCGCCAAGGGGAAGGCAGCGGGGATCGGCATCACCAACCAGCGCGAGACTGTCGTGCTCTGGGATCGGGAGACGGGCGAACCCGTCTGTCCCGCGATCGTCTGGCAGTGCCGCCGCACGAGCGATTTCTGCAAAAATATGCCCAAAGAGGTCGTGCGACTTGTCCGCGAGAGGACGGGGCTCACCAACGACGCCTACTTCTCGGCCAGCAAGATCCGCTGGGCGATCGAGCACGTTCCCGCCGCAAAGACACTCATGAAGGCGGGCAAACTCTGCGCGGGGACGATCGACAGCTATCTCATCTTCAAACTGACGGAGGGCAGGACCTTCGCAACCGACGCGACGAACGCCTCCCGCACCATGCTCTACGACATCCATGCCCTCGAATATGACAGGGAACTTTTGGACTTTTTCGGTATCCCGCGGGAGATCTTGCCCCAAGTGAGGGCGTCGGACGACGGATTCGGCACGGCAAACGTCGGCGGGAGCAGAATTTCGCTCGCGGGCGTCGCCGGGGACCAACAGTCGGCGCTCATCGGTCAAGCGGCGCTCTCGGCGGGCGAGGGAAAGATCACCTATGGCACGGGGCTGTTTCTGCTCTTCCATACGGGGGAGAAGTGCATCTCCTCGGAGCGGGGGCTTCTTTCGACGATCGCCTATCAAATCAACGGAAAGACTTCCTACGCCTTGGAGGGCAGTGTGTTCCACGCGGGCTCGTCGGTGCAGTGGCTGCGCGACGGCTTGGAGATCATTTCTTCCTCGGCGGAGAGCGAGCGGCTTGCGACCTCGGTGCCCGATGCGGGCGGGGTCTCCTTTGTCCCCGCATTCACGGGGCTCGGCGCTCCCCATTGGGACAGCGAGGCGCGGGGCATGCTTGCGGGCATCACGCGGGGAACGACGCGGGCGCACATCGTGAGGGCTGTGCTCGAAAGTATCGCTTGCGGAGCGAGGGAACTGCTCGACTGCATGACGCAGGACAGCGGCATTCTCTTAAAGGAGATCAAGTGCGACGGCGGCGCCTCCGAGAATAATTTCCTCATGCAGTTTCAGGCCGATGTCCTCTCGGCAAACGTCAACCGCCCGAGGGAGCGGGAGAGCACCGCTCTCGGCGCGGCATACCTGTGCGCCCTTTCCAAGGGGCTCATGGATGAGGGGGACATCGCAAAGAGAAGGGAGTGCGAGAGGGTATTTGTTCCCAAGGACAAGAAAACGGCAAAGGCCGTCTATGACGCCTATCTCATCGCCGAACAGCGGGCATTGATGCATTTTTGATGGATTTTTGACCGTTTACAAAGTACTATGCGTGACATAATCAATACTATGTCAGACATAAAAGGCCGTTTTTTGAGGGAAAATTCCTTGAAAAAGGCCTTTTTTCACAAAAAATCGTATCTCCTCATAGGATGACTTGCACCCGTGTTTGCGGGTTCGGGAGGTACCTGTTTGGGGAAGTATTTCGGCACCGACGGCTTTCGCGGCAAGGCCAACGAGAGCCTCACGGCCATCCACGCCTTTCGCGTCGGCCGTTTTCTCGGCAAATATTTTTCACGCGGAAAGGGAGAGCGTGCCCGCATCCTTGTCGGAAAGGACACGCGGCTCTCTTCTTACATGTTTGAGTATGCTCTGACGGCGGGGGCAACGGCTTCGGGCGCGGATGTCTATCTTCTCCATGTCACCACGACGCCCTCCGTCTCCTACCTCACCCGCACGGAGGGGTTTGACTGCGGCGTGATGATCTCCGCCAGCCACAATCCCTACACCGACAACGGCATCAAACTGTTCAATGCGAGCGGTGAAAAGCTCGAAGAACTCATCCTCCGCCGTGTGGAAGAGTTCATCGACGGCGGAAATCTGAGCCTCGCCACGGGGGAAAACATCGGTCGGACCGTCGATTTTGTCGCGGGGAGAAACAGATATCTCGCCTATCTTCTTACCCTGTCCCGCGCCTCGTTCCGCGGCATGCGCGTGGGGCTCGACTGCGCCAACGGCAGTGCATGGCAGATTTCCACGGCCGTGGAGCGGAATTTAGATGTCGGGTTCGCATTCGACGGGGACGCCGACCGCTGTATCTGCGTGGACGAGCGGGGCGATGTCGTTGACGGGGACGGCATTCTCTATCTGAGCGCCCGCGCCATGAAGGAGCGTGGAGAATTGGAGCGGGACGGCATCGTCGCGACGGTCATGAGCAATCTCGGCCTCGAAGAGAGCCTCGCGCGAGAGGGAATTCATCTTCTGCGCTGTGAAGTCGGCGATAAATTCGTGCACGACGCCCTCGTGTCGAGCGGCTGCATGCTCGGCGGGGAACAGTCGGGGGACGGAATTCTGACGGCGCTCAAAGTCATGGAGACCATGATCGAGAGCAAGTGCCCGCTCTCCTGTCTCGTGGAGGGCTTCAAAAAACTTCCGCAGTATACAAAAAACATCAAAGTGGGCGATAAAGGGGCCGTTTTGAGGGATGAAGGCGTCAAAAACGCCCTTGCAACCGCCCAAAAGTCCCTTGTCGGCGGGAGAATTCTGCTCCGCGCATCGGGGACGGAGCCCGTCATCCGCCTACTCGCCGAGGGGGAGGACGCCGCACTCTGCCGCGAGGCGCTCTGCGCATTGGAACGTGCCGTTTTGCACGTCGGGGAGGCGCTCTGATGTGCGGGATCGTCGGCTATACGGGAAAGAGACAGGCGGCGCCCATTCTCATCGACGGGCTCTATCGGCTCGAATATCGGGGGTATGATTCGGTCGGAGTGGCAATTTCAGATCGAAAAACGCTCAAAATCGTGAAGAAAATCGGTCGCGTCAGCGAGATCGAGGGGGCAAGGTATGAAACGGGAACGGTCGGCATCGGCCACACGCGCTGGGCGACGCACGGCGATGTCTCGGTCGAAAACGCCCATCCGCATACCTATCAAAGCATCGCCCTCGTGCACAACGGCATCGTCGAGAACGCCGCAAAGCTCAAAGCCGAGCTCATGGAACGGGGGGAGACCTTCACCTCGGAGACGGACAGCGAAGTCATCGCCCACCTCATCGCCGATCATTATCAAGGGGACCTGCTCGATGCCGTGATCGCGGCGTGCGGCAGGATCGTCGGCTCGTACGCACTTGCCGTGCTCTCGAAGGAGGAGCCCAACGTCATCGTCTGCGCCCGCATGCGCAGTCCCTTGATCGTCGGAAGGGCGAAGGAGGGGCTCGTCGTCGCAAGCGA
>CANREK010000090.1 GCA_947629605.1 uncultured Clostridia bacterium
GAGCACGATGAGCGCACCCGTGTTGCTCTTGGAGAGGTTGAACACGGCCTTGGTGATGGCGTTGACGCATTCCTCGGCGAGCTGGGTCTGCTTGTCGGGCGTGCCCGTGACGCGGTGCTGGTTGGCCTTGGGCGTGTTGTAGATGCCCCTCTTGATTTCCATGCCGAAGAGGAAGAGGAAGAACATCGACACGAGCCCGACGAAGAGGAAGAACCAGAGGGCGTCGATCGTCTCGGAAAAGACCGTGACGACCCCCATGCAGAGGATAAAGAAGAGATACATGGGGATAAAGCGCTTGGCGTTGTTTTCGTACAACATGCGCAACACAAAGTAGATGACGATAAAGAACAAAATGAGCTCTATGATCGTGACCCATTGAAAGGGCGCAGTCTTGTACGACAAGAAAAACGATTTCAGCGCCTCGCCGATCTCTTGTACCGGTCTCATCGTTGCCTCCTTCTCCCCGCGCAGGCGGAAAAATGTGGTTTCATACTATATTATAGCGAATTTTACGGAAAAAGCAAAGATTTTTGACATTATCCGAAAAATATTTTGGCTGTGGCCGAAAAGAGAGCCCCTTTTGCCGAATATTTGCCGTTTTTGGCGCCGCAGGAGAGCGCGTAGAGCTGTTCGTAGAGCTCCTTGACCCGTGCGGCCCCGAGGCGGGAGACGATCTCGCGGTTTTTCTGCACGGAATAGGGCTTGACGCCGAGCACCTTTGCGGCCTCCGCATCGGAAAGGCGCATGCCCGCAAGTTCGCATAGCGTGCGGTAGTGCGACGTCAGGGCCGACAAGACTGCATATTCGTCAAACCCCTTTTCGAGCAGATCGTGCAAGATCTCGCAAAAGACGTTGCCGTTCTTGCGCGACGCCGCCTGCGTGAGTTCATAAATTTTATATTCGGTGTCCTTGGCGATGTGCTCCTCGACGACGGCCCTCGTCACCCTTCCCCCCTCGCCGAGGAGAAGGAGCAGTTTTTCGCACTCCTTGGCCATGCGGGCGGCATCGAGGTTGCAGTAGCGGACCATGAGGGAGAGCGCGTCGCCGTCCGAGGAGAGCCCCTTGCGACGGAGCATGCCGAAGAGCCAGCGCGTCAGGGTTTCCTCGCTCTCGCGGGAGCAGTCCACGAGGGTGATCCCCTTTTTCTTTCTGAGGTCCGCCGCCCCCGCCTTTTTGCCGCTGTTGACGATGAGAAGCACCGTGCTCTCACACGGTTTTTCGGCATATAAGTTCAGGATTTCCCATTCCTTCTCGGTGGGATAGAAGTCATAGACGCGGACAAGGCGGCGCTCGTCGAAAAAGGGCAAAACGGAAAGGTCGGCGCGGAAGGAGACGAGCCTGTCCCCCTTCAACGTCTCCCCCTCGACGCGGACATCGTTGAGCGTGGGCCGGGTGATGTTACAGGCCGCCGCGATGCTCTTTACGGCATGGTCGCGGAAGTAGGTCTCCTCGCCGTCGATGAGATAGATGGGATCGAGCCCCTCTTCGAGACTTTTTGCAAGCTGGATAAACTTCATAGTAATAAGATTATACCATAATTCAAAAAATATTTCAAGGTCCCGCACCCCTTTTCGAGGGACAAATCGCCGTCGAGCGCGGTGGGCGCGTCATAGGAAAAGTCGAACTTTACGGCATTCCCCCGCACGAGGAGCATCAAGACGGTGTCCGTCTCGAACGTAAAGGCGAGTTCGCCCTCCGAAAACTGTTTGCCGTAGATGACGTCCGTCTCCTTGAAGCCGTCCGCCCCTTCCCGCAGACAGTAGACGCGCTCGGCGCCCGTGAATGCCGCGATGTTGCGCGTTCTCCCCTGCGCCTCGGCAAGCACGACGGCCGCGTCGATGTCCCCCGTATGGCGGGCGAGGTACTCCTTGCACGTTTTGAGGTCCACGTCGCCGCCGACGATGAGCACGCCCGTGTCGTCGCACCGCACGAGGGCGAGCATCTGCTCCTCCGAACCCGTGATGTCGATGACGACGCCGCCGAAGAGGCAATTTTCGGCGACGAGACAGAGGGAGAAGAGGACAACGGCGATCCCGACGGCCATGCCCCGCACGGGAAGGCGGAGACGGACCCGCTCGGTCGCATAGAGACAGGCGCAGAGGCACACGACGCCCGCGCTCCCGAAGGCAAACCCCGTGAGCACATAGCCGAAGTCCGCCGCCGCAAACAGAAAGAGCAGGGCGGAGAAAATTCCCCTCGGAAAGAGGAGAAAAAAGGCCGCCGCGGGCGGGATGACGAGGGAGAACAGCGTGCAGAGGAGCAGCGTCAGAAAGGCGAAGGGCAGAAGAGGCACGATGACGAGATTGAGCGCGAGCCCCCACACGGCGAAGTAGCCGAACGCTTCGATGACGATGGGAAAGGTAAAGAGCTGAACGGAGAGACTTGCGGAGAGGTAATCCCCCAAAAAACGCGGGATATGTGCGCGTTTTGAGGCCTTTGCGAGCGGCCGCGAGAGCATTCCCGAGAAGAGCGCGAGGCCGATGCAGGCGCCGAAGGAGAGGCGGAATCCCACGGAGAGCCACTGCGCGGGCAGAAAGAGAAGCACCGAGACCCCCGCGAGGGAGACGGAGTTGATTAGGTCGGCCTTCCGCCCCGTAAACGTGTTGACGCTGAGGGCGACGCACATGATGAGGGCGCGGAGCGCAGAGACCGACCATCCGCACAGGGCACAGTAGAGCGTACAGACGGCGATGGCGGGAAGAGAGGCGTACTTCTTCATGGGGCGGCAAAGGAGCAGGACCGCGCCGTACAGAATGCCGATATGCAGGCCCGAAACGGCGAAGATATGTGCGATCCCGCCGCTCCGCACCGCCGTCATGAACCCGCTGTCGACCATGCGGGAATTGCCCGTCAGGAGGGCGTAGGAGATGTACCCCTCTTCCCCGCCCATAACGTCCTTCATGCGGTCGAAAATGGTCGCATTCAGAAAGAGCAGCGGATGAAACCCGCGCTCGCCCTCTTCATAGGTGTCCGCGGTGGCGACGTAGCGGATGTTGTTGACGAAAAAGTAGGAATCTTCCGTGCCCGTGGGGAGCGGCGAACGCTTGACCTCGGCCGTAAAGCTCACCCGATCCCCGGGGCGAACGTCCTCCGTCGTGAGCGTCGCCGAAAGTTTGCCGCGCACGCTCTCGCCGCCGAGGCGGACATCTTTGAGCTCCACTTCCGAGTAGCCGTCGTCGAGGACAAGGAGGGAGACGGTGCCCTCCACGGCGTATTCTCCCGCCGCCTTGCCCGAGAGATAGTTCTCCGTGTAGATGTGGATCCCCGCCGTTCCCGCCGCCGCAAAGACCGTAAACAAGCACATAAGTGCGATTATTTTGCGTTTTGAGAAGGGAAACAGGGCAAGCGGAAGGAAGCAGAAGAGGAACAAAAAATCGGAGGGCACGAGCCCGCCGAAGCGAATGCGGCAATACAAAAATATGCCGAAGGAGATGCCGAGCGCCGCGATGAGAAGCGGCCGAAAATTGATGCGCGGCAGGCGCGGAAAGTCGGATTTTTCGTCTTTTTCCGTCATTTTTCCCCTCCGCACTCAAAGTTTTGCCATAATTATACTTTATTTGCCGAAACCTGTCAACCAAAACAGCAAAAAAAGTTTACCCCGTTCTCCTTTTTCACGCAAATTTCGGGCAAAGGGGGCTTGCCAGAATGCGGAAATCATGGTATAATATGGGAGAAAAAACAACATAATTTTCAGGTTCAGAATGGCAAAAACGGAAAAAGAAAATTTCATCACCGTGACGGCGAACTTTCCCGCCTATGCGGGCTATGCGGATCACTATTTTTCGACGCCCGCATCCCTCATCATCCACAGCGACCTTGCGGAAGATGTCACCCTCACGGCAAAACTCACCTCGGACAGCGGGCTCTTTGTCTTTTTCGAGAAAGAGGTCTCCGTCCCCTACGAGAGCACGGTGGAACTCCCCGCCGAGGGGATCTTCAACCCCGTGTTCCTCTCCGAATGCACCTCCGTCGTGCCCTGCAAGGCAAAGGCGGAGATCTTCTTGCACGGAAAGTCCGTCGCCTCGACGGAGATCGAGCTCACGGCGCTGCCCTTTGATTGGTGGGAGGGAATGCGAGGCAATCCCGAACATCTCGCCCGCTACGTCCGTCCGCACATGCCCTCCTGCGCCTCTGTTTTGCTCGAAGCGGGCAACCGTCTCAAAGTTTGGGGGAGCGACCACTCCAACGGCTACGAAAACTGCGACAGAAACAGCATCCGCAGCGTGCTTGCGGCCATCTTTGCCGTCATCAAGGGGAAATCCATCGAGCGGGCGGGCGACATCGACACGACCGCGCCCCTCTCCTGCATGCGCGAGAGGCTGATCGAGGACAGGCGGGCGACGGCCATGGAACTTGCCGTGTTCGTCTGCTCCTGTCTCGAAGGGGCGGGGCTTCACCCCGTTCTCGCCCTCGGCGATAGGGATGTCGCGGTGGGCGTCTGGCTGTACGAGACCTGCTTTTTGGACAGCGTCTCCGACGACAGGGAGACCGTGGAAAAATACATCTCCGACGGCATCAACAACCTCGCCTTTTTCGATGCGGATGACCTCTTCTCCGACAAAAAGGGCGCCTACGTCGTCGCCGAAACGCACTTTAAGACCAAGCTCGAAAAGGGGAAATTTACCGTCTTTACGGACATCCGCCGCTGCCGTCTCGGCGGCATTTACCCCTGCCCCTCGCGCGAAAAAGGCGCAAACGGGTACGAAATTTTTAAGGAAGAGGAGACGTCGGGGGACAGAGCGCCCGCGCCCCTTCCCGAACTCAGAAAGCAGGAGACGGCGGCAACGGGGAGCGAAAAATGGGAGCGGCGGCTGCTCGATCTCTCGGGCAAAAACGCGCTTTTGAACTTCACCGGCAAAAACGCCCTGCATCTCGTGAGCGGCGGGGCCGATGAACTTCTCTTTGTGGCAACTTCCGCGCCCCTGCGCCTTGCGGGCGGCGACAAGGAGACGGAGCCCTTCGGCGCCAAGGCCGAGGGTCAGAAGCGCGAACTCATCCGTCTCGAACAGGACCAAGGCCTCCTCCGCGCCTACGCCTCCCCCGAAGAGGTCAACGACACCGCCATGCGGCTTCTCCGCCGCAACCGCACGGCCGAAGAGGAAACGGGCGCCAGCATTCTCTATCTCGCGCTCGGGTTCCTCTCCTACACGACCAAGGAGGGCGTCTCCCGCATCGCACCGCTCATGCTCATTCCCGCCTCCCTCAAACGGCAAAAGGGCGTAGATGCGTGCATTCTCTGCGCCGAGGGGAAGGAGCGCTTCATCAACGCCACTCTGCTCGAATTCCTCAAACGGGAATTCGGCATCGACATGCGGGGGCTCGGCGGCAACTTGAAGCCGAGCGAGGCCTTCTCCGTCGTCCGCGCCGAGACGGCCAAGATGAAGGGCTGGAAGGTCTTTGAAGATGCATATCTGTCCGTTTTTTCCTTCGAGCGCTTCCTTCTTTGGAACGATCTGCGCCGCTCCTATGAGGAATTCGGCAAGAACAAACTCTTTTCGGCCCTCAAAGAGGGCAGCTACACGCGGGAAGCCGTCACCTGTCCCAACGAGGATGTGGCCGATCCGAGCAAATATTATATTCCTCTCCCCACCGACAGCTCGCAGTTCTCGGCCGTCGCCCTCTCCGACACGGGGGAGAGCTTTGTGCTCCACGGCCCTCCCGGCACGGGCAAGAGCCAAACGATCGCAAACATCATCGCAAATGCCCTCGCCAAGGGCAAAAAAGTGCTCTTTGTTGCCGAAAAACGGGCGGCGCTCGACGTCGTAAAGAAGCGTCTCGACGGCGTGGGGCTCGGCGACTTCTGCCTCGAA
>CANREK010000091.1 GCA_947629605.1 uncultured Clostridia bacterium
CGTCTTGCCGCTTCCCGTGGGGCCGAGGAGAAGGATGTTGCTCTTTTCGATCTCGACATCGTCCGCCTTGGCGCCGTCGACCATCGCATTGATGCGCTTGTAGTGATTGTACACCGCGACGGACAGGACACGCTTTGCCTTATCCTGCCCAATGATGTATTTATCGAGCTCATCCTTGATCTCTGAGGGCTTTTTGAGCTCCACCTTCTCGTTGGGCGTGGCGGAAGGGGCCTTATCGATCATGTCCCTGCAAAGTTCCACGCATTCGTCGCAGATGAAGATCCCCTCGGGACCCGCGATGAGTTTTTTGACTTTGGACTTCTCCTTCCCGCAGAAGGAGCAGCGCTGTTCATATTTTGCCATTCTTTTCTCCGAATTGATTTAACGCTTGAAATACACCTTGTCGATGAGGCCGTACTGCATCGCCTCTTCGGCGGAGAGGTAGTTGTCTCTGTCGGTATCGCGGGCGATCTCCTCGTAGCTTCTCCCCGTGTTCTCGGCGAGGATGCTTGTCATCTTCGACTTGATTTTGAGGATATGGTCGGCTTGGATCTTGATGTCGCTGGCCTGACCCTGTGCTCCGCCGAGGGGCTGGTGGATCATGATCTCGCTGTTGGGGAGAGCATACCGTTTGCCCTTCTGCCCCGCCGCAAGCAGGAACGCGCCCATGGAGGCGGCGAGCCCGATGCAGATCGTGGAGACATCGCACTTGATGTAATTCATGGTGTCGTAGATCGCCATGCCCGCCGAGACCGACCCGCCGGGGCTGTTGATGTAGAGGGAGATGTCCTTGCCGGGGTCCTTCCCTTCCAGATAGATGAGCTGGGCGACGACGGTGTTGGCAAGTGCGTCGTCGATCTCGCCCGAGAGGAAGATGATCCTGTCCTCGAGAAGGCGGGAATAGAGGTCATAACTGCGCTCGCCGCTCGACGTGCGCTCCACAACATAGGGAATGAGTACGTTCTTTGTCATAATCTTTTCTCCTTATTCCGCCTTGGGTTCTTCGGTATAGAGGACCATATCGTTGTTTGCGATGAGGAAGTCGAACAGCTTGGTGATCTTGATGTCGTTCTCGATGTATTCTCTCTGGCGAGGGTCGAGCGTCTTTTCGTACTCCGCGGGCTCCTTGCCGACGGATGCCGCCTGTTCGGCGATCTTGGCGCTTACCTCTTCTTCGCTCGCCGTGATGTTCTCATCCTTCAAGAGCTTTTCGATGATGAGCTGGTGCAGGACCATCTTCTTGGCATCCTCTTCGAAGTTCTTCTTGTATTCCTCGCGGGTGGTGCCGATGTATTGATAGTAATCCTCGGGGCGGATGCCTTGATACATGATGTTCTGCTCCATTCTTTGCAGATCCATCTCCTCCTGCCGCTCGATGAGGGCATCGGGGATCTCGGCGGAAGCCGTCTTTGCGATGGCTTCGAGAATGGCATTCTCCGTCTCGTTGCGGGAGCGGGATTCGGCGTTCTTTTCAAGACGCGTTCTGACCTTTTCCTTGTAGGCGTCGAGGCTGTCCGCGCCGAGCTTTTTGACGAATTCCTCGTCGAGCGCGGGAAGCTCCTTACCCGTGATCTTGTGGAGTGTGACGGTGAACACGGCGGGCCGGCCCTTTAAGGATTCCTCTTGGTAGTCCTCGGGGAAGGTGACGCCGATGTCCTTGGTTTCGCCGATGCTCATGCCGACGACGCCCTCTTCAAAACCGGGGATGAAGCTGTGGGAGCCGAGCACAAGGTCGTACCCTTCGGCCGTGCCGCCCTCGAAGGCGACGCCGTCTTTCTTGCCGACGAAGTCGATATTGACGGTGTCCTCCATGGCCGCGGGGCGGTCGGTGACGTCGACATTCTTTGCAAGGCGCTTTCTCGTGGCCTCGATGTCCCGTTCGACGTCGGCATCCGTAACAGTATACTCATACTTGTTGATTTTTATACCCTTGTACTGCCCGATCGTGACTTCGGGCATGACGGGCACGGTGGCGATGAGAACGACGTGCGTCTCCGAAAAATCGTCGCCCAAGGAGAGCGAGGGTTCGCCGACTGCCGTGAAGTTGTCCTTCTCCTTTTCGAGAATGGCGCCGTAGTGTTCGTCGTAGAGAAGATTCAAAGCCTCCTCATAGAAGAGCCCCTTACCGTAGTACATTTCGAGCACGGACTTGGGCGCCTTGCCCTTGCGGAAGCCGTTGACGGTGTACTTTTTCCTGTTTTGCAGATACGCCTTGTCGTTCGCCGCTTCCCATTCCTCGGGCGTGAAGGCGATTTCGATCTTGACGGTACTCTTTTCTGCGGGGGTGACTGTGTAATTCATATATTTTTACTCCTGTCTGAATTTTTCCGATCGCTACATTCCATTTTAACATAAAGAACGCCAAAAGAAAAGCGATTTTATTTACAATTTTATTTTTTTGGGATATAATGGGAGAACAGAATGCAAAGGAGGGCAACGATGCCTCAGGATGCCTTCACGCTCCGCCTCATCGCAAAGGAGCTCAACGCCGCGCTCGCGGGCGGGAAGATCAACCGCGTGAACCAACCCGACAGGGAGGAGCTCTCTCTCCTTATATACACGGGAAAGCGCACGCTTAAACTTGTTTTGAGTGCAAACGCCTCGGCATGCGGGGCATATTTTTGCGAGGAGGAACGGGAAAACCCCGCCACCGCCCTCCCCTTCTGCATGCTGCTGAGAAAATATCTGCAAGGCGCGGACATCTTGGGCGTGGAGACGCCCGGGTTCGAGCGCATTCTCCTCTTCCGTCTCCTCTGCCACAGCGAATTCCAGACGGCGGAACGGGTGCTCGTCGCCGAGATCATGGGCAAATACTCCAACCTCATTCTCACCGAGAACTGCGTCATCTTGGGAGCGCTCAAAACGACCTCTCTCGACGAGAACACCAAGCGCATGATCTTTTCGGGGGTGAAGTACGCCTTCCCCCTCCCGCAGGACAAGACGGACCCCTTCGACCTTCCCGCCCTCCGCGCCTGCCTCGCAAATTGCACGGGAGACAGGGCTGACTTCCTCTTCACCCATGTCCGCGGCCTCGCCCCGACCACCGCACAGACCATTGCCGACGGCTACACGGGCGGCGATTTCGCGCAATATGTGCACGATTTTATTGCTTCCGACGAAATTTCTCCCCGCCTCATCGAGCGGAACGGCACGGCCGTCGACTTCGCCGCAAGGGGGAAAGTCGGCATTCCGTTTGCGACGCTCTCCGAGGCGCAGTCCGAATTCTATCGGCGGAAACGCATCGAAAAGCGCTTTGACGGGCTCAGACGGAAGCTCCTCTCCGTGCTGCAAACCGCCCAAAGGAAGCAGGAAAAACAGCTGCAACAGAATCTCGAAAAGCAGCTCTCCTGCGAGGGCGCCGAGGAAAACCGCGTCAAGGGGGAACTGCTCACCGCCAATCTCTATGCCCTCGCAAGGGGGCAAAAGACTTGCGAGGTCGAGGATTGGAACACGGGCAAGAGGGTCAAAATTCCCCTCGATCCCCGCCTTTCCCCCGCCGAAAACGCACAGGCATACTATAAAAAATACAGAAAACAGAGGCGGACCGTCGAAATTCTCCGTCCCCGCGAGAAGGAGCTCCGCGACGAGATCACCTATCTTGAAAGTCTCACCGCCCTCGTCGGGAGCGCAAAGGAGGAAGATGACCTCAAAAGCGTTGAGGAAGAGATGCTCTCCGTCGGGCTCTTGGAGTTTCCCAAGGAGAAGAAAAAGGCCGCACGGCCGTCGATCCCCTTCCGCACATATGAATGCCGCGGCATGCGGGTGTATGCGGGGCGGAATAACCTGCAAAATGACGCACTTCTCCGCCAAAGTGCGCCCGAGGACATATGGCTGCACGCGCAGAGGTACCATTCCTGCCATGTCGTCATCAAATCGAGCGGAAAGGCTGTGCCCGACGAGGTTTTATCCCTTGCGGCGGGCGTCTGCGCCCTCTATTCGGATGGCGGCGGCGAAAAGATCCCCGTGGACTACTGCCCCGTGAAGTTCGTAAAAAAACCGCCCCATTCCAAGGCGGGATTTGTAATTTACTCGAATTTTAAGACGACGCTCGGCGACCCAAAGATAATTAAAAATTAAAAATTATAAATTAAAAATTATGGTAGAGCAATTAGAACAACACCCCCTCAGTCACCTACGGTGACAGCTCCCCCTCAAGGGGGAGCCAAGACCCTCTTGCCCACCCCTCGAGGGGTGGGTGTCACGCAGTGACGGGAGGGGTGTGTGCGGCCCGCTCATTCTGAGCGCGACCACAGCTTATTCTTTTCAGTTATGATCTTCTCCACCTTGTCGAGGTAGGTCGGAATGTCTTTCGGGGAGCCGTACCGTTCGATGCGGCCTTCCCCCAAAAATACCTTTTTGGTGATGGCGTTGGCGCCGACGGCGAGATTGTCGCAGATCTCCTCCATCACATCCACGTTGTAGACGCACGCCTTGCCCGGCTTGGCCCAGCCGACGTTCTCATGCGCCCCCGCCATGTACTTTTGACGGTAGAGATAGTAGGGCTCGTACCCCGCGGCGGTGAGCCTCTCGCGGGAATAGGCGATCATGTCCGCAAGCAGCGCGTCGGGCAGAATCGAGGTCTCCTCTTTGAGTTTTGCACCCTTTTTGAGGCACAGGGTGTGGATCGTGATGTTCGCGGGGGCGAGGCGCACCGCCGTGTCGACGCTCATTTTGAACTCTTCGAGGCTCTCGCCCGTGAGCCCCGCGATGAGGTCGCAGTTGATGTCGAACCCATAGGGCTCGGCCATGGCAAAGGCCTCGATGACCTGCGCCGCCGTGTGCTTTCTGCCGATGGCCGCAAGGGTGCGGTCGGAGAAGCTCTGGGCGTTGATACAGATGCGCGTGACGCCGAAATCGCGACATAAGTGCAATTTTTTTGGGGTGAAGGTGTCGGGGCGCCCCGCTTCCACCGTGAATTCACAGCCGTTTTTGCGGAGCGGTGAGAGCATTTTGAGCACGGCTTCGAGCTCGTCCTCTTCGAGCACAAAGGGCGTGCCGCCGCCGATGTAGACGGAACGCAAGTTGCCGATGAGGGGCCCTGCGGCGTCGAGTTCGCGGGAGAGCGCCTCCAAATAGGCGGGCATATACTTCCTTGTCTGCGCGATGGGCGCCGTGATAAAGGAGCAGTAGATGCATTTTGTCGGGCAGAAGGGCAGCGAGACGAAGAGGTCGCACCCTTCCCCCCTTTGATAGATGCCCCGTTGCCCCGCGATGACCCGCCCGACGAGGTCGGTGTTCTCCGGGGAGACGCAGAGTTTTTGGAAGAGCGAGGCGAATTCCCCCGTCTTTTCGAGCTGTTGATAGGCGAGGCGGGTCGGGCGAATGCCCGTGAGCGACCCCCACGGCAGCTGTTTTTGCAATGTTTCCGAGAGAACCTTATAGAGCGAGAGCTTGGCAAATCGCTTCATAAGGCTCTTTTTTTCGAGCGCAGATGAAAATTCCTCTTCCTCGGAGAAGGAGAACTCCTTTCCGTCAAAGAGGATGCGATTTTGAAAGGTTGTGCCGCTTTGAGTTGTCTCTTGCCCGATCTCCAAGGCCTCGGCGCCCTCAAAGAGACGCACGACGTCCATGAGTTCAGGTTCGAGCCATGCTTCGGAACATGTGATCATTTTTCACCCGTATCTCGCGTTTTCGCGCTATAAGTTGCATTTTTTTGTGATGGTCTATGGTTGACCCACCCCTTCCGTCACTTCGTGACACCCTCGCGCACGGGTAGAAACCCGTGCTTGGTCGGCATTTGCCCGTTGCATATGGGCAAATGCTATAAGAATTTTGCGCTAAGAGTTATCAACTCT
>CANREK010000092.1 GCA_947629605.1 uncultured Clostridia bacterium
TTCGCCCTCAGAATGAGCGCACTGCCCATTTGCCCCCTCCATGGGAGGGGGATCAAGGGGGTGGGTCACCGCCGCTCATCCTGAACGCATGTGAAGCATTCCTTCCACCCAATGCGTGAATGAGGATTGACAAGCGGTGGGGGAGTGGTATACAATAATAGTATGAAAACAATCGGTGAACGCGAAAAACAGGGGGCGTGGATCTGCGCCGTGGGACTGTGCTGTAACCTGCTCCTCTCTGCGGGGAAGATCGCCGCGGGGCTCATCTTCGGCTTCGTCTCCGTGACGGCAGACGGATTCAACAATTTGAGCGACTGCGGCAGTGGGATCGTCGCGCTCGTCACCTTCTTCATCGCCGCAAAACCCGCCGATCGGGAGCACCCCTATGGTCATCGCCGTGCCGAATACATCGCCTCGATGATCACGGGGCTCATCGTGCTCTTTCTCGCGGCCGAACTGCTCCACGGCTCCGTCGGGAGCATCATCGAGGGGAAGCGTGCGGAAGTCTCCTTCCTCATCTATCTCATCCTGTCGATCTCCATTGTCTTGAAGGCCGTCATGGCCGTGCTCTACCGCATCGGGGCGAAGCGGACCGATTCGGACGTCTTGCGGGCGGCGTCGATCGACAGTCTCTGCGACACGCTCGCGACCCTCTCCGTCATCGTCGGCGCAAGCCTTTCCGAACTGCTTCCCGCGGCGGACGGCATTGCGGGCATCGTCGTGTCCCTCTTCATCGTCATGCAGGGGGTCAAACTCATCGTCGAGGCGGGGTCGAAACTGCTCGGACAGGCGCCCGATCCCGACCTTCAAGCAAGGATCCGCGACATGGCGCTCACGACCGACGGCGTCTTGGGCGTGCACGACCTCAAAATTTACAACTACGGCAAGGGCGTCGCCTTTGCGACCATTCATGTGGAAATGGATGCCGAGCTCTCGATGCTGGCCGCGCATACCGCCGTCGACGGGCTGGAAATGCGGGTGAAGCGGGAGACGGGCGTCTCTCTCACCGCCCACCTCGACCCCGTGGACCTCACGAACCGCGAGGAATCGAGTTTGAGACTGAAAATTTGGGAAGAGGTGCGCGAGATCGCCGAGGGGATCGAGATCCATGACTTTCGGCTCATTCCCGGGACGGACAAGGTGGAATTCGACGTCGGCGTGCCCTACCGCTGCAAGCTGACCGATGAGGAGCTCATGGCTGCCCTCGTCGGCATCGTCAAGTCTTGCGGCGACTTTGAGCCAATCATCAATTTGGAACGGGAGTGAGGGGGAAATTAAAAATTAAAAATTGAAAATGAAAAATTGCGGCGAACGCGGCGGGGCCCCTTTGCGCCCCGCCGCGTAATTATGCCCCGCCACTCATACTGCTACTTCTTCTCGCCTGCCCCCTTTTTAAGGGGGCGGGGTAGGGGTGGGGGTTCATTCCCAATTGCGTCATCCTGAACCGACGTGTCCTTGCGTCGTGTCGAAGGATCCGCCTTATTTCCAAGGCCTACCCCCTTTGGGGGGAGGCTCCGCCGTAGGCGGTGGTGGGGGGGGATCTCGCCCACAATAATCCCCCCCATCCGTCACGGCTATGCCGTGCCACCCTCCCCCCGTAGGGGGTAGGGCTTGCTGCGGTGATGGTTCGACTACGCTCACCATGACGTGATTGGAATGGTGCCGTAGAAATGTGCGGCGAGATGCTTCGGAGGCATGCGTTATAGCTCTATGGCTACTTCGCGCCAAGGGCGGCGCTCGTGCCGCGCTTAGTGCAATAAGAATGCGCGCGGGGCAGCATGACGCCGCACCACCTGTTCCCGTAGAGCCAATGGGCTTCTCGCCTCGGGGTTCCCTATGTTCGGAGGAGGGACTTGATGACGGAAACGATGTTGTCGGTTCCCGAAACGAGGGAAGCGCGGGAGAGGGCGTCTTTCAGTGTCTTGTCTCGGAGGGCGGAAAAGACGGCGCTCGGAAGGGCGTCGAGTTCGCTCTCGCGCAGCACTTTGACGAGCCCCTGCCGCTCAAAATAGAGGGCATTCTCGATCTGGTCGCCCCGCGAGGCATGGGCGAGGGGGACGAGCACGGCGGGCTTTTTGAGCGCCAAGATCTCAAACACCGTGTTGCTCCCCGCACGGGACAGGACGATGTCCGCGGCGGCAAATGCCGCACCCATGTCGCGTTCATACTCCCTCTGAATATACCCTTTTTGAAGTTCGTCTATCGCATTGCCCCTGCCGCAGAGGTGCAAGATCTGCACTTTTGCAAGCAGATGGGGCAAATTTTTTCGCACGGCGTCGTTGAGGCACTTGCTCCCGCTGCCGCCGCCGAGCACGAGGAGCACGGGGAGCTTGTCAGTCAAGCCGAACTTATGCAGTGCGCGGCCCTTCTCCCCGCAGAGGATCTCCTTGCGGATGGGGGAGCCGACGTACTTGCCGTTTTTGAACTTCTCGGCCGTCTCGGGGAAGGAAGTGAGCACATATGTGCATTTTTTGGCGATGAGCTTGGTGCACAGCCCGGGGCTGAGGTCGCTCTCGTGGGTGAGGACGGGGATTTTGAGCTTGTGCGCCGCCCACACGGCGGGGTAGCTCACATAGCCTCCCTTGGAAAAGACGAGGTCGGGCCTTTCCCGCTTCAAGATATCGAGCGCGGCCCGCTCGGCGCGGCGGAGCTCCATCGGAATTTTGAGATTTTGCAGGGTGAAGGAGCGGCGGAGCTTGGGACATTCGATTTCAAAGAAGGGGAACCCCGCATCCTCGACGAGGTCCTTTTCGATGCCGCCCGTTCCCATATATGTGATGCGGTGGGAATATTTGAGCGCGTTCATCACGGCGAGATTGGGGACGACGTGCCCCGCGCTCCCGCCGCCCGTGAAAAGAATATGTTTCATACCGTCAGTATATGAAAGTACTGCGGTTTTTTTTCATAGCCGGCGTTTCGGGTGACACCCCCTCACCCGCTACGCGGGAGCTCCCCCTCCAAGGGGGAGCCAAGGGAATGCGGTGATGGTTCGACTATGCTCACCATGACGTGATTGGGAATGGTCCGTATTCGCCCCGCGAGATTCTTCGGAATTGCCCCCGTACTCTTTATGAGCCCCGTGGCTCAGAATGACGCGGGGCGGTCGGGTGGCGCCCCAAAGGCGCACGGCGTGCCGCCGTGCGCTCATGCTGAACGAACGTGAAGCATCCCAGCAAACCTACGGAAGTATAATGTTACTCCGCCCGTTTGCTGGGATTCTTCGCTACGCTCAGAATGAGCGGCGGGGCGCAAAAGCGCCCCGCCGCGATCAATTTTATCCGCGATCAAATTACACGATCTATTAACTATTGATATGTTTCTGCTTTTCATTGATGACGGGGGCGGTGTAGAGGCAGCCGTCGGGGAAAGAGAAGAGGGGGGCGCCGCTCTCGTCAAAGGTCACGGGCATGAGATGCGCGTGGCGGTTGTGGTCATTGAGCGGGTCGCCGACAATTCTCTCGTAATTGCGGAAGTGGAGCATCGTCAACAGCTCCCCGTCGTCGCCCTCCACAAAGCAGTTGTGCCCGGGGCCGTAGATCTTGCGCGTTTCGTCGGTCTTGAACACGGGGTACCGATCCTTCTGCCACGAGCGGGGGTCCAAGAGGTCGGCATCTTCGTCGGCGCGGAGCATTCCCATGCAGTAGCATGCGCCCGTTGCGCTGGCGGAGAAGGTGACATAGATCTTGCCCGCGTGCTTTAAGACGGCGGGACCCTCGTTCACCCAAAAACCGCCCTGCCGCTCCCAATCGTAGTCGGGTGTGGAGAGGAGCACATGGAACGTTTTGAGCTTGGACGGCGTCAGGAGCTCTGCGATGTAGAGGTTGGAGATGGCGGGCTTGGCGCCCACGGTGCCGAACTTCTGCGCCCAAATGGCGTACCACTTGCCGCGGTGCTCAAACACCGTCGTGTCGAGCGAAAAGTCCGTAAACGGGTATCTGTCTCCGTCGGCGTGCTGCAACATGCCGCCCTCCACCCATTCATCTTTCATGGGGTCGCTCCCCTTGCAGATGAGGGCATAGGGGCGGATGTTCCACTTGCCGGGCTTGTGGCCTGCGGCGAAGTAGATGACCCACTGCCCCATGATATAGTGGATCTCGGGCGCCCAAATGTGGCAGGCGAGTTCCCCGAGCGCGTGCTTTTTCCACACGACGCGGGCGGGGGCAGACGGAATGTCGTTGATCTTGTCGGCGCATCTGATCTCGATGCGGTCGTAGTCGGGACAGGTCGCGGTGAAGTAGTATTTCCCATCCTTTTTGAAGAGGTAGGGATCCGCCCTCTGCATGACGAGGGGGGAAGGATAAACGGACATAGTGAATCTCCCTTATGAAAACAGCCGAAGTGTATTATAGCGAAGGTGAAGAAAGAAGTCAAGAGATTTTTCGCTTCTTTTTTTCGTGGGGCAAGAGAGCGAAGTAGGCGCCGATGATGACGAGCGCCAGCACGCTCAGTATGACGATGAGGGCGATGCGCAGGGCATCCGATCCGCCGCGGTCAAGCATCTCCTCGGTGAGCGTCTGAGCGTATGTCTTGCCGTGTTCGTCGGTGTAGCGGCCGAGATAGGTGCCGTCGTCGTTTGCAAAGACCTCGATTTCCGTGCCCGCCGCGAGCGTTGTCTCCTCGCCGTCGTCGCTCTTGAATATCGTGTCCTCTTTGAGGGCGACGATCTCGAAGTTCTCGCGGGAATCGCTTTCGGGGTCGATGTCGGTGAGGAAGGAGAGGGGAACGTAGCCGCGAAGGACCTCGCGGGTCGGCGTTTCTGCCTCCACATAGGCAAAGTCGTAGCCGAGGTCGGGCAAATTCTCCTTGTCGCTGTCGGGCGTGAGAATCGAGAGAAGGCTCACCCTTGTCCCGCGGGGCATCGCCACGGTGCATGCGTCGGCGATGCAGGGATAATTGTAGAGCGTGCAGGGGCTGGAAAGATACCGCTTGCCCGCAGCTTCGGTCTTGGTGACTTCGGCATCCTTGCACTGTTCGGCACGGAAGAGCCGCACGCCGTACGTTCTGTCGTGATAGAGCGCAACGAGCTTATATTTTGCGGTCTCGGCGAGAATGACGCCGCGGCCCTCTTCCGCAGTCCTCGCATAGGAGGCGTAGGGGAAGTACTTGGTCTCTTCCCCGAGAGCGGCAAGGTCCACTTCGATGCCCACGGCGCCCTTTTTGACGTCGGCAAACTTCACCCCGCCCTCGCCGTCGGGCGCATGGACACGGGAGATCTCCTCGTGCACGCCCGCCGCATCGATGGTCTTTAAGGTGGGGAAGCCGAGCGTTCCCTCCTTCGTTTTCACGACAAAATTGCCGAAGTTGAAGTACACGCAGTCATCTTCAAAGCCGAGGGCAAAGGAGACGGGGGAAAGTGAGGCGTCATTTTTGCTGTACACAAACTCTTTCCCGTCGATCTCCGCAAAGGCCTTGCCGTTTTGGTAGAGTACGTTGCCGCCGAGGCAGAAGAGGTCGCCCTCAAAATCCGCCTTCACGGAGGAGAAATTGATGGGGAGGGTGTAGGAAAGCACTTCTCCCTGCGCCGTAGCATCGGTGAAGTTCTCCTCGGTGAAGCGGAACACCGAGCCGTTGGAGCGCACGACATAGAGGTTGCCGTAGAGGTCGTTCGTGAGGGCGGCGGGGGCATCCTCCCCGAGCGTGTCCCTGACCACCGTGTCCGTCAAGGCGTAAGTTTCCCCGTCATCCGCGGCGATCACGCCGTAGCAGTAGCCGTGCGTGACAAAGTAACACTTGCCGAACAGACAGGCGATGCC
>CANREK010000093.1 GCA_947629605.1 uncultured Clostridia bacterium
CGAGCTTCGCGCCTTCCGGAGCAGCCGTCAGTTTGCCGTTCTCAACCGTGTAGCCTGCAGCCTCGAAGTATCCAAGCGATGCTTCCAGAGCGGCAGCGTATTTCTCATCCGCGGCGGTGCGGGTCTTTTTCTCCTCGATGACGGCGGAAAGTTTCTCCTCGGAGACCTCCGCGTACTGTTCGAGGCGGGCAGCCAAGATGTCCCTCTCCCGCAAGAGCTCAGAGCTCCTTGCCGAGGCGCGGCGGGAAAGGTCGATGCCGAAGCGTTCGAGGTCGAAGAGGCGGGAGACGATTTCGAGGCGTTTGCCCGGGGCTTCCTTGATGAAGCGGGCAAATTCCCCCTGCGGAAGGGCGATGCACTTTTCAAAGTCGTCCTGTCTCAGGCCGATGACGCTTTGCAGGAAGGCGTTCCCCTCTCTCACGCCGTTTTCCCGCGTGATGAGTTTGCCGTCCTTCTCCTCATAGACGACGAGGCTCTGCACGGTGGCGCCGTCCTTTTTCTTGCGGATCTCCCGCTCCACGCGGAAGGTACAGCGTTCGCCCCGATAGAAAATTTCAAACACAAAGACAACATTCCCCCTGTCGCAACGGAAGTTGATGAAGTCGGAGGCGTTGGTGCCGCTGCGGGAGACGGAGCCGTAGAGGGCGAAGCCGATGCTGTCGAGTATCGTGCTCTTGCCCGAGCCCGTATCCCCGAAGATGCCGAAGATGCCTTGGTCGAGCAGTTTGTCAAAATCGATGCTTGCGGGTTCGGAGAAAGAATTGATGCCGCAAAGTTCCAGATATTTCGGTTTCATTCTCCCTCCGCAAGTAAGTTCAGAAAGGCCTCTTTGAGGGCCGCATCGGGCTCCTTGGAAAAGCGCGATCTGAAAAATTCCGTAAAAAGTTCCTCATCGGACATGCGGGAACGCATGCGCATGGGTGCATTCTCCGCCGAAACGACGTCGGGAATGATGTGCACGAGCCCGCCGTGCGCCTCTTTGAGGCGCATGAGGTCGTCCCGTATGAGCGGGCGGTCGAGATGAAGGGTGAGTTCTATGAGAACGTCCCCGCCGTATGTCTTTAAGAGGGCAATGCCGTCCTCGGGGCTGTTCGCCTCCAAGCGGATGAGCTTTTTCCCGCCCTCGACGGGGATCTTATCGATAATTTTGATTTGGTTCCCCTCCGTTTCGAGGAGATAGACGGTCTTGTCGGGGTTTTCGTCAAAGGAATACTGCAATAAAGACCCCGAGTAAACGGCGCTCCCGAAGCTCTGCCGCTTGTGCAGATGCCCGAGGGCGACGTAGCAATTTTCGGGGAACACGGAGACGGGGACCGCCCTTGCGCCGCCGAGTTCGATGCTCCGCTCGCTGTCGCTGACCTGCCCGCCCGCGACAAAGAGGTGGGTGAGCAGCACATGGGCCGCCGAGGTGTCGTATGCCTCGTCCCCCTTTTTGATCCAACGCGCGACGCGCTCCTCGTAGCTCTCCTCGCTCTTTTCCTCTCTGAGCCTCGCCTCATTGGGATAGGGCAGGGCGTTGACGTAGAGCGTTTCCCCCGCGGCATTTTGCAGAAGAATGTGGTTTTCCCCCATGGAGATGGCCCTGACGGCGCGGTCCGTGGGCTCCGCAGAGATGGGCTTTCCGCCGAAGATGTAGACGCCCTCTCCCGCGGCGAGCGGGGCCGAGGAGGCAAGGCGGGTGCCGTCGTCGTGGTTTCCGCTGATGATGACGACCGCGCGGTCTTTGCCCGCAAGCTGTTTTACGGCGCGGAAAAAGAGCTCCTCCGCCTCTGCGGGGGGCAGATAGGTGTCGAAAACGTCCCCCGCAACGAGGATGACGTCGACCTGTTTTTCGTCGCAGATCTTCGCAAGATAGGAGAGCGCTGCCGCCTGTTCGGGGAGCAGATCTCTGTCGAAGAGCCGTTTTCCGAGATGCCAATCGGATGTGTGCAAAATTCGCATGATGAGATCGAAAAAAGAAAATTTACGGCTGACCGAAAAAAGGCATTGCCTTTCGGCGCAGTTTATGATATACTATTATACATCTTTCCTTAGGAAAAAGCAAGCGTTTCAGGAAAAAACAGGAGAAGAAGAGAGACAATGTCATTCTGCACCTATTCGGGCGAGATCACCGCCAACATGTTCACGAGCGTGGAGAACCAATTTATCGTAAAATATCTGCCGCAGGCCGACGGAGATGCCGTCAAGGCCTACCTCTACGGGCTCTATCTCTGCCAATGCGCACAGGATTTTGACGCCGAGACCGCCGCAAAGATGTTGCAGATCCCCCTACATAAGCTCGTGGAGATCTTCGGCTTTTGGGAGGAATGCGACCTCGTGCAGGTGCTCTCCAAGGCTCCCCTCTTCGTGCAATATCTCCCCGTCAACAACGCCGTCGGCAAACCCAAAAAGATCCGTCCCGAAAAGTATGCCGACTTCAACCGCGCCCTCTATAAAATTTTGCAGGAAAAGGGCAGGGAATTCAAACCCTACGAGATGCAGCGCATCTTTGAATTCCTCGAAGAACAGCCCATGGAGCAACAGGCCTTTCTCCTCGTCGCCGAATACTGTGCGCGGAGCGACGGAAAGAATTTCTCCTGCAACCACATTCTCAACAAGGCCAAGCTCATGTGCAAGGAGAACATCTTCACCTACGAACAGGCCGAGAACTACTTTTCGGACTACAACGTCCATGAAAAGGAGCTTGCCCGCATCTTTAAGCTGCTCGGGATCTACAAAAAACCGCGCGACGAGGACTATGAATATCTCGAAAAATGGCTCTCCCGCGGGGCGGAACTCAAAAGTATCTATGCGGCGGCGGAATACCTCAAAAAAGGTACCTTGCAGACCCTCGACATCGTCATGGAAGAGCTCTTTGAAAAGGAAGTTTTCACCGAAGAGGGCGCAAAGGAATATCTCGTGCACCGCGCCGAGGTGACAGACGTCGTCTTTAAGGTGGCGCGGAAGCTCGGCGTCAAGGTACAGAATCCCCGCCCCTACGCCGACGAATACTGCGAAAAATGGCTGGAACGCGGGTACGACAGCGAGGCGCTTACCCTTCTTGCCACCGTCTACATGCGCATGAATTACGGATTTGCGGAGATGGATGCCGCGCTCGACGGGCTCTACCGCGACGGCATCGTCGAGGAAGAGGGCATCAAGGCGTATTGCGCCGCCCGCGACGGGGAAATGAAACTCCTGCAACGCATCCAGAGCGAATGCGGCGTCGTCAGAAAAACGCAGTCCGCCCTCGACATGATCGAGGCTTGGCGGGGCTGGAACTTTACGGATGAAATGATCGTGGAGGCGGCAAAGCGGAGCGCGAACGCCTCGCATCCCCTCTCCTACATGAACAAGCTCCTCTCCGAGTGGAAACGCGCGGGCGCATTTACCCCTTCCGAGATCCCCGCACGGGAAGCGGCAACGGTCGCCGCGGCCTTTAAGAGCGAAGCTGCGATCGCCGCCGACAAGCGCACCGAGCGCGAACAGTTCTACGCCGCAAGAAGGCAGAAAGCCGTCTCTTACGCCGAGGCCGCAAGGGCAAAGGCCGAGCAAGACGAAGCCTTCCGCACCGCCGACGCGGCATGCAGAAAGGGCGAGATCGAACTCGCCCGCGCCGAGGTCTATTCCCCCGAAAAAGTTGCGGCGCTCGAAATGCGCCTGCAAGAGGTCAAACAGGCGAGACGACTTGCCCTCTCCCATCTCGGCCTCTCCGAGGAGGACTTCACGCCGAAATTCATCTGTCCCAAGTGTTCGGACACGGGCTTCCTGCCGGATGGAAGGGCCTGCGATTGCTATCAAAACCAATAGTATGTCAGACATACTTTTTGAATTTTGGCCTTTTGAATAGTACTATGTCACGCATAATACGGTAAAAATAGAAGAAAATCGGTCTGAAATCCAAGATTCAGGCCGATTTTTTGTTATTCGTAATCTCCATAGTCCCGTCGGTCCCCATACCGAGGCGGAAGAGACGGCGGGGGCGGGGGCGGGGGCGGCGGTGCATCCTCCCATCTTCCCCTCTTCTTTTCCGATTTGGGGGCGGCTTTGATGTCCACGAGCACGACATCCACGCCGATTTTTTTGACGCATCTCAGGTCAATGAAGAGGTCCGCCTTTCCCCAGCGGAACCCCTTTCCCCCGGGGACAACGATGCCCTGCACCTTCCCCTCGGGATAGCTGAACACGATATCGCAGACCTTTCCGAGCTGTTTGCCGTCGGACAGGTTCACCGTTTCCATTCGCTTCAATTCCGAAAAACTGATATCCACGTTCTATTGTATGCCGCGTTCGCCAAAAGTTGACAAATTTTTCCCTCCCGCCCCTCCTTCCCAAACTTGCAAAGAACTTGCATACATTGTATTGGGGGGCTTTGCGAAAGAGGACCGCAGACAATGAACAACACAAAAGAGAGGCGTCTTGGCGTCAAGATCGCATTCGCCCTGCTCTCGCTTCTGCTCTTTTCGGCGAGCTGTGTCGCGGCGCTGTTTTTTTTCGGTGAGCGGGGTCTCTTCGGCTACGGCGCGAGGCTTATGCTGTCCTCGTCGATGGCGGAAGAGCCCGCGGACGATCCCGAAGAAGAATTCCGCACCATTCCCTTGGGGAGCCTCATCGTCATACGCCTTGTCCCAAATGAGACGGCGGCAAGGGAAGCATTCTTTGCGGAGATCGAAACGGGCGACGTTTTGACCTTTCGCTATCAAACCGTCGGCGGAGCCGTCACGATCACCCATCGCGTGAAAGAGATCGAGCCAAGCGGCGACGGCTATCACATCGAGCTCGGCGCAAACGGCGAGCACGCGGGCACGCAGACGATAAACACGGGTGACCCGCAGAGCGGGAACTTTATTCTCGGCAAAGTCGTGTTTTGCAGTCTCCCGCTCGGCGTGCTCCTCGGCACGATGCGGGATCCGCTCTTTCTCGCCATTTTCTGCCTTGTCATTCTGCTCACTCTCCTCTCTGCGCTTCAAAAAAGGCGTGCGGCAAATCGGGCAAGGCTCCCTCTTCGGAGAGGGAAACATGAAAAATAGGATACTTGCACTCGTTGTTGCGTTTGTGATGTGCTGTTTTGCCTGTCTGCTCGGTGTGACGTACGGCCTGTACGACGAGACGGTCTCCATGCAGAACCACCTCGTGGCGGGCTCGCTCAAAGCGACGCTCGTGAGGAACAAGCTCACGACGGTCAACCTCGACGACGGCGGGAACTTCAAAACCACCGTCGACGACAGTCCGATGAACTTCACCGAGGGCACGCAGGACAACATCTTCGGGATCTCCGCCGCGGGCGTCACGGTGGTGCCCGGCAGCAGCTTTACGGCAGAGATGAACATCAAAAACGACGGCGATGTGGCCTTTTATTACTATGTGGAAGTGTATTTCCAATCGGTCGTAAGCGATGCCGCCTTTGGCTCCATGCTGAAACTTGTGGCAGAGTCGGAAAACCACGTTCGGCAAGAGGCGATCGTAAGCGACGGGCTGATTTTGGGCGAGAATGACACGGGGCTCGGCACCGTTGAAGCGGGCGGCGCGGAAAATTTTACGGTCAAGTTGGAATTTCTCAAAGAGGCGGACGACAGGGTCGAGGGCAAGTTTGTCCTCTTTGATCTGCGCGTTCACGCCGTGCAAAAGATCGATGCGGAATAAATCGTTTCCGCAGCACGTTGGGTCTCCCCAACGTGCTTTTTTATGCCGCCGTGCATGCTGAAGACATGGCCGAAA
>CANREK010000094.1 GCA_947629605.1 uncultured Clostridia bacterium
GGGCTCATGCTTGCCGCGGCGCTCGGGAACAGGCCCTTCCGCCTCGAACTGAAAGGCGGGCGCACGGGCGGCAGCTACATCAAGATGACATCTTCCCTCATTGCGGCATTCGGCGGAACCTGCGAGCGCCTCGGAAACGTCTATGAGGTTTGCCCCATCTCCGTCGCGCCCAAGGAGTTCAATGTGGAGCCCGACGTCTCGGGTGCATGCTATTTTTATGCGCTGTCCCTGCTCTGCAACGCCTCCGTGCTCGTCAAGGGGCTCCATTTCGGCTCCTTACAGGGCGATATGAAGTTTTTGGACCTCTTGCGGGAGAAGGGCGTGCGCGTCCGCGACACCGACGAGGGCATCCTCGCCGACGGAAGCCACGTTCCCTTTTATTACGGCTTCGACGAGGAGATGCGCGACTATTCCGACCAGACGATGACAGTCGCCGTCCTTGCCGCCTTTGCGGGTTCCCCCTCTATTTTGCGCGGAATTCAGCACATCCGCTCACAGGAGAGCGACCGCGTGAGCGCCATTCTCGATGATCTCAACGCCCTCGGCGTCCGCGCCTTCACCAATGGGGAAGATATCTTCATCGAGCCCGAACCCGTGCGGCCGTGCACGATCAAAACATTCGGTGACCACCGCATCGCGATGGCGTTTGCGCTGGCGGGGCTCAAAATCGGGAATGTGGAGATCGACGACCCCGCCTGCTGCGCCAAGACCTTCCCAGATTTCTTTGAAGTCATCGATTTTCTCACAACATAAAATCAAGCCTCGCCGCAGCGAGGCTTTTTCTCATTTTTCGAGGTATTTTTTGAGAAGGACAAAGAGGTCGTCGGAGATGACATGCTCGACGCGGCAAGCGTTATCCTCGGCGAGTTCGCGGTCGGCGCCCATCCGCATGAACACCTCCGTAAAGACGCGGTGCTTTTCGTAGACGTCCTCGGCCTTTTTCTGACCCGCCTCGGTGAGTGTGATCTCTCCGCCGGCGCCGATCTCGATGAAGCCCTCTTTCTGCAAGAGGTTGACGGCACGGGAAACGCTCGACTTGGCGTAGCCGCGCTCCTCCACGATGTCGACCGAGCGAACGGTGGAGCGCTTGGCTCTCAGGAGGAGAATGGTCTCCAAATACATCTCCTGCGATTCATGCGTTTTCATTGCCTTACCTCTTTTTTCTTTCATTATACGATATAATTTTTCATTTGTAAAGATAAAAAATTGAATTTTCTCCCATTTTTATCGCAAAAAATCGAGAAAATGGGGAAAATCGCCGCTCATTCGCCCAAGACGCCGCTCTCTTTCAGATAGGCCAAAAGGCAGGTACAGCCCTCCTCGATGTCTCGATAGGTATCGTCAAAATTCCCCGTGTACCAAGGGTCGGCGATCGGCCGCGGGCGGGGAGAAAACTCCAAAAGCATCCGAACTTTGGCGGCGTTCTGTTCCCCGACGATCTCCCTCATGTCCTCGACGTTCCAACGGTCCATGCCGATGAGGAGATCGAACGCGTCACCGTCCGCCCTCGTCATGAGCCTCGCGCTGTGCGGAACGAGCGGGATCCCCTTCCGCTTCAAGATCTCCCGCGTACCGCGGTGCGGCGGATTTCCGATCTCGTCGGTATGGGCGGCCGCGGATGCGACCTCAACCTTGTCGCCGCATCCCGCCGTTTTTATGACGTGCGCCATGACGCTCTCGGCCATGGGCGACCTGCAAATGTTTCCGTGACACACAAATAAAATTCTGAACATTTTTTGTCTCAAATTTTCAATCTTTTCAAACTTTACAAAATTATCATCGATTTGGCGGACTTTTTTTCATTCAAACTGAAAGTTTTCATAAAAAAGTTTGTAAAAATTATAATTTTTTTCATAAAAAGTATTGCAATTCACAAACAATCGTGTTATAATGTAGGCATGAAAATTTTCTCGGAAAGGCTTTTGGAGCTTAGAAAGGAACGTGGTCTGTCACAGGCCACCATCGCAAGAGACCTGAGCGTCAGTCTTGGGATCGTATGCTATTGGGAGAGGAACAAGAGTGACCCTACGGCATCCAATATCGCCAAGCTCGCGCGCTACTTCAATGTGACGAGCGATTATCTGCTCGGTCTCGCCGAATGATTTTTTTCGTGACTTTGGGATTTTAAGGCGCCGTGCGTTGACGCAGTATTTTCTTCGTGGAAAAAATCCGAACCGATCCGCCCTGTGGGCGGATTTTTTTATGGTTCGAGCTCGGAAAGTTCCTCTCTCTCCTCTTCCGTCAGGTACATTTGAAGGGAGCGCAGCCGTTCGAGTACTTCCCCCGCCGCATTCCTTTCCCCCATCTCTTTGAGATAGTGAAATTGCAGGAGCAGAAGTGCATGATAGGCGGGAAGATCTTCCCGCACGACGGGTGCCGAAAAGAGCAGATCCCGTTCCAAATCGGAATACTTGCCGCGATACAAAATCCCCTGCGCGGTGAGCACGCGGAGCATGACTTCCTCCTCCGCGGCACAGCGGAAGAGGCCGAAGAGCACGGCGCCGTCCGTTTTCCCGGCGGGAAGTTCCACGGGATAGAGCGCGATGAGCCCCTCATAGAGGAGCAAAATGCCCATCATTCCGCCGAACAGCAGCCCCGCATGATACGGAAGCGTGAGGAACAGCGCAAGGAGCGCTCCGCCGATCGCAAGGCAGAGGAGCGGCCCGCCCAACGTAAAGAAAACCGTCTTTGTGCGGATATGGGCTCCATTTTTGGGGACCATCTCCGTCGCCCCCGCAAAGTTGGGATTGACGAACTTGACTTTCCCCCGCGCGAAGCGAAGATAGGACAGCGTCACCCCGACAAATTTCATGCCGACGAGCCATCCGAAAAGCAGGTGCCCCGCTTCATGCAGCATGGCGGGAATGCGCAGGATGACGGCGAGGATGACGACGTTGATGACGACGGCTTCCGCAACGCCCGAAGGGTTCGGCGTCGCAAACAAAAAGAGCAGCACGACGCCCGCGATCGAGCCGCACCAGAGCAGAAAGCTCAATATATTGTATATAATTCTCTTTGTTCTGCCGCTCATTTTAGCTCCATGAGGGCGAGATAGCCCTCCAAATTGTCCCGATCGGAGAATCTGACTTCATCCAGCCCCATTTTTTCCATAATTTTTTGAAGCAGAAGCGTCGCGCCCGCCAAGATGTCGGCGCGGGCGGGATCCATGCCCCTTAACCCCTTTCTCTCCTCCAATGAGAGTGAAAATAGCAACTTCGCCATGTCGCCGACCCAGCGGATGCCGAGCGGCGTATCCTGCAAAACGGCGGGATCGTAGACGTTGAGTTCATGTTTGAGACACGCCAAGGTGGAAGCCGTTCCTCCGACCGCATAGACGCGCTTGCCCGTTGCACGCGGGAGAGAAATCAACTCCGCCTCGATGCGGGAGGAAAGCGCTTTGATATCTTCGCCGCAGGAATCGTGCAGACGGACCGCGCCGACGTTGAAACTGCGGGAAAAATTCGTTTTTCCGCCCTCGACAAGGCTGATTTCCGTACTTGCGCCGCCGATATCGAGGATCCCGCCGTCCAAATCTCCCAAGGCGCCGAGGATGGCAAGGCGGGCTTCATCCTTCCCCGAAACGACGTCGATGTCGATCCCCGTGCGGCGTTGCACAAGGTTGCGGAATTCGGCTCCGTTCTCGGCGGAGCGGACCGCGGCGGTCGCAAAGGCAAAAATTTTCGCCCCCGCTTCTCTCCCTTCCGCAACAAATTCGTCGATCGCTTGGACCGTGCGCTCGGCGGAGAGCGGTGAGATCTTCCCCGTGGCATCCAATCCCTCCCCGAGACGGGTCGTTTTTACCTTTTTATATAAAGTTTTTCCGTCCGCCCATAGCATGAGGCGAACGGAATTTGAGCCGATATCGATGATCGCGTATTTCACTTCTTTTTCCAACCTTGCATGATGGCACGCCAATAGAGCGCATCGCCCGTGAGATATTCGTCGAGGATCCCCTCTTCATTTTCGATCTTTTGGTTGTACGCCTCGATCTCCTTGTCGAGCCGATTGCTCTCGGCAGCGCCCACGCCGATCTGCACGAATTGGATGATGAGCACGATCAAGAGAAATAAGACCACGAGAACACCGCCGACCGTTGCCCCGACGGCAATGCGGCGATTTTTAGCCTCGATTTGCGCTCTTTCCTCTTCTTCCATGGTTCGATTTTCCTCTGTGTCTTTCAGTGAGACCATTATACAACTTTTCCGAGAAAAAAGCAACGATTTTATGGAAACTTTTCAAATAAAGGAAAAGACCGAGCGTGAGGCCCAAGATGTAATAAAATCGCAGCGGCGGCATGCGGAAGGAGACCGCAAACAGCAGATACACCGCCCCAAAGGCGATGCAGAAGAGAAAATCGCACAAGATCCTCACCCATCGCATGCGGAGCGGCGCTCGGAGAAGGAAAAAAACATCGTAAAGGACACCGCCCACGATGCCGATGAGGATGCAGAGGAGAAAGATGCGGAGCTGTTCGGTCATTTGAAGAGACGGGAAAGCGACTTCCCCTGCGCCCCGTACTTGACGAGCGTCACATCTCCGCTCGCCGCAAAGTTGCCGCTGCCCTCCGAAAAGGACAAAACTTTGAGCTTGGACCCCTCGATTTTGACGCGCTTGCCGTTGACGGTAAGGAGAATGGCCGTTTCGGAGAAGGCGTCGACGCTCGATACGCCGCTCATGGTGATCTTTTTCTGTTGTTCGATCGTGAGAACGCTCTCTTTGATTTCTTCCCGCATGGTAAAATATATGAAGGAAGGCGGCACGGCATGACAAAGTACCAAAAAAGACGGGAAATTCCCCGTCTTTTGGATCGTAATCAATGTATTATGTCACGCATAGTACTATGTTAAGCCTCGGATTTCGCCTTTGCGCGGGCCTTTGCACGGAGTTCGCTGTCCAAAATGCGCTTACGGATCCTGACGCTTGTCGGCGTGATCTCCAAAAGTTCGTCATCGGCAATGAATTCAAGCGCCTCTTCGAGGGAGAGTTTTTTGGGTGTGATGAGGCGGAGCGCTTCATCGGAGCTTGACGAACGGGTATTGGTCAGGTGCTTTGTCTTGCAGACGTTGACGTTGATGTCCTCATCCTTGGGGGAATAGCCGACGACCATACCCTCGTACACCTGCGTGCCGGGGGTGATGAAGAGCGGCCCCCTTCCCTGCGCGTTGAAGAGACCGTAGGTCACGGCCTCGCCCGTCTCAAATGCGACGAGAGAGCCCGAATTTCTGCGTTCGATCTCGCCCTTATAGGGTTGATACTCGTAAAAGACGGAACTCATGACGCCCTCGCCCTTGGTGTCCGTCAAGAATTCGCTCTTGTAGCCGAAGAGGCCGCGGGCGGGCACCAAAAATTCGAGACGCATTCTCGAACCCATGGCGCTCATGTGCAGAAGTTCGCCCTTCCGCGTGCCCATGCTCTGAAAAACGGGTCCCGTCATGTCGTCGGGCACGTCGACGATGAGCCGCTCCACGGGCTCATACTTTTCGCCGTCGACATATTTATAGAGCACCTTCGGGGAGCTGACCTGAAATTCATACCCCTCGCGGCGCATGGTCTCGATGAGGATAGAGAGATGCATTTCCCCCCTGCCGCTGACGCGGAAGGCATCCGACGAGTCGGTGTCCTCGACCTTTAAGGAGACATCACGCAGCAGTTCACGGTAGAGCCTCTCTC
>CANREK010000095.1 GCA_947629605.1 uncultured Clostridia bacterium
CCATCGCGGCGCAGTTTTCAAAGTCGACATCCCCCCACCAATTCTCTTGGTAGGCCTTCCAGAGCGCCTTTGCCCCCTCGATGCCGAACCGCTCGATAAAGACACGGGAGATGCCCTTGAAGTCCTGCGTCTCGGGCCTGCCGCCGACGAAGCCGTTCATCCAATTTTCGGTGACGAAGAGCCCGCCCGCGTTGACGCCGCGCAGCATCACCGTCTCCCCGTTTCGGTTGACGACATATTCGCCGTCCGCATGCAGAAAGTCATCTGCCGTGAGGCTCTTTTCTTCCTCCGAGGGAACGACGTCGTCCTTGTCATCGCCGCGGTCGTTCGAACGGTCGCAAGCGACAAGACAAAACGCCATGGCGATGCCGAGCGCCACGGCAAGTACGGACCGGATCCCACAACGAATCGGTTTTTTCATGTTGTTTCCCCTATATCATCTCTATCATATCACATCTCAAAACATTTGAAATAGACATTAAAAATATAGAGTGCATTTTTTAACTATTCAAATAAAAGTTTAACTTTTTCTATTCTTTATGTGATATGTCCTTGACAAGCATTCAATTCTATTGTATGATAGAAACATACCAAAAACAGTTCGAAATTAACATTCACGCGCGAGGGCGTGATAAATTTTTGCACGCGCGTGCGCACGACCTTAAAAATATAGAAACGGGGCCTGCGGCGGGAATGTTAAAAATCAACAAGAGAACTGTATGCAAGGAGGAATCAATGAAGGCAAAAACATTCAAGATCGTAAGTATTGCAGTCAGCGCGTTCATTATGGTCATCGTGCTCGTGCTCAATATTGCGGTCGGCATCTTCGCTCCCACGCTTGATAAATACGTTATCGGCTACAAAGACGGAGGCTCGGACTCAGCAACGCGTGCCAACGGCCGCGCTTTGCAAGAGCAGATCCAAGGCGAAGGGACCGTACTTGTCAAGAACGAGGATGAATCGGGCAATGCGATCCTCCCTCTTTCCAAGACCGATGTGCCACAAGTCAATGTGTTCGGTTGGGCGGCGACGGACTGGGTTCTCAGCGGCTCCGGTTCGGGGCAGGTGAAGCGCGACGGCTCCACCGACCTTCTCGGCGCTCTCACTGCCTATGGGATCAACTACAACCAAGATCTGATCAATATGTATGAGGCGTTCCGTCCCAACAGAGAATTCAGCATCAACGGCTCCCATACGGGCAATGAGACGGCCGGAAATCCCGGAAGTTCCGGCTCTCTCCACTCCTTCAACTACGAATTCAGCCGTCTGTATGAACCCTCTATCGACGACAGAACCACATACACAACAACCATTTTGGAAGGTGCAAAAAACTACTCCGACACGGCCATCGTCGTGATCGGCAGGGTATCGGGCGAAAGCAACGATTCCCCCGCCGTGCAGTACAAACAGGGTGCGGGCAAATCGGCTGCAACGGGAATGCTGGCCGACAGCAAGATCGACAAGACGCGCACCTATCTTGAAATTTCTACCGAGGAGGAAGCTCTTCTCAACTATGTGGCCGAGAATTACGAAAATGTGATCGTGCTCGTCAACTCCACCAATGTCATGGAACTCGGTTTCATGGATGATATCGCGGGCCTCGACGCCTGCCTCATCGTAGGCACGACAGGCACATCGGGCGCCAATGCCATCCCCAAGATCCTCTACGGCGACATTAACCCCTCGGGAAAGACGGCAGACACCTACGCCTATGACCTTTCCACCTCTTCCACCTATGTGGATGCCGGCAAGGGCAACGACACCACACACTTTTACACCAACGGGAGCGGCCTCTATCCTCTCACTGTCAAACACACCAACGGCAGCAAAGAGGTCAACTATGACGGTGTCGCTTATCAAGACTATCGCGAAGGCGTCTACGTCGGCTACAAGTGGTATGAGACGGCGGATACGATGAAGTTCTGGGATTCCACCTATGCGAAAAACAAATGGGGACTCAGTAACGGCTATAAAGACGTCGTGCAATACCCCTTCGGTTACGGCCTGTCCTACACGGACTTTGAATGGCAGATCACCTATCTCGAACAGGCAAACAACGCTAAACTTTCCAAGGGTGACACCGTCAAGATGACTGTCCGCGTCACCAATGTGGGCACCGTTCCCGGGCAGGATGTCGTAGAACTCTACTACACGGCGCCCTACACGAGCGGCGGCATCGAAAAGTCCTCCGTCAACCTCGTCGCCTTCGGCAAAACGCAGAATGTGCTCGCACCGGGTGAACATGAGGACATCAATCTCAAATTTGATGTCTCCGATATGGCATCCTACGACTATGAAGGAAAGGTCCTCACGGGCAGTAGCGGATATGTGCTTGAAAAAGGCAAATACACGCTCACCCTCCGCACCGATGCACACACGCTCGCGGGCAAAAAGATCGTCGGGGGCGGCGTCTATTCGGCGGATACCATCACATATCAGATCGAAAATGACACGCAGGTCATGGAAGAAGCCACCAACCACTTTACGGGCCCCGACGCGACTGACGGCGTGGCGATCGACGGCAACAGCGATGGTTCCGCCAATATCACCTATCTCTCGCGGGAGAACTTCACAGACACATTCCCCGGAGAGTTCGGTAGCAACCGTGCAATGACGGATGACATCAAAAGACTCAATCTCTACACGAAACAGATGGCAGATGCATGGGATTCGACTTGGCTTGCAGAACATCCCAACGCTCAAAGTGTCACGTTCGGCGACTCCTCCAAGCGCATGACCGTCGGCGACCTTACAACGGGTGCAAACGGAAAACAAATATATCAATTGAACGACTTGGGAATTGCGCTCGGCCTCAACTACGACGACCCTCAGTGGGAAGATCTGCTCGACGGCATTTCCAAAGCGGATATGCAAAATCTCGTCCTGCATGGCTACACCAAAACGATGGCTATTGACTCCATTGGCAAACCCAAGACCCGTGACCTCGACGGTCCTCACCAAATCGAGAGCTTTGTGGATGGAGAAAGCAAGACAGGATTCAGTGAGATCGTGCTCGCGCAGACATGGAATACCGAGCTTGCATACAGCATGGGCCTCTCCTTCGGTGCGGAATGCGCCGAATCGGGGATTCCCGGTTGGTACGGCCCCGGTGTCAACATCCATCGTTCCCCCTTCGGCGGCAGAAACTATGAGTACTATTCCGAGGATCCCCTTCTCTCAGGTTTGATGTGCGCAAGGACAATCGAAGCGGCCAAAAACAGAGGCGTGTTCTCCTATCTGAAACATATCTGCCTCTATGAAGGAGAGAGTGGCCGTGACGGCATGTACACGTGGGTCACAGAACAGGCGCTTAGAGAGATCTATTTGAAACCTTTTGAGATTGCCGTGAAAAAGGGCGGCTCGACAGGCATCATGACCTCTTACGGCCGTGTCGGCGCTGTGTGGACAGGCGGAAGTGAAGCGCTCCTCACCGAGGTCTGCCGCAATGAATGGGGCTTCAACGGTACATTCATCACCGACTATTCCGACCACCGTACTTACATGAACGGCGACCAGATGCTCCGCGCGGGCGGCGACCTCTGGATGGATGGCTACGACGCAGCGGATATCGGCCCGGGCACATTTACGATGAGCACAAACTCCCCCGCCTACGACTATGCGCTCAGAAGTGCGACCAAGAACATTCTCTACATGTGGATGAACGCGCTTGCGACCAACGCCACATATAACGCGCGGCCCGGCGCCGATGACATCGTCATTCCCGTCAGTCCCGAGCTCAACTTCCGTTGGTACATCCCCGTATTGATCGTCTTTGACGTCGTTGCTGTCGGCGGTTGTGCTGTTTGGCTGTTCTTTGCCCTTCGGAAAAAGAAGGTCAAGGTCACCGATGAGGCCGAAGGTGATGCGGAAGAGACCGCGGAACCGACCGAAGCGGCAGAACCGACCGAAACGACCGAAACGGCCCCCAATGACACAAATAAAGACGAATGATTTGATGTAAAATGACCCCGTCTGCGGATTCCGCAGACGGGGTTTTTATGAGGCGTGGCACGGACACCGCCGCTCATTCTTGAATAATTAAAAATTCAAAAATAAAAATTAAAAATTATGGTGGGACAATTTTTATACGGCACCATTCCAATCGCGTCATGGTGAGCTCCGTCGAACCATCACCGCACTCCCTTGGCGCCCCTTGGGGTCCCCACAAAAAGACGCAGTATTTTTGTGGGGTGGTCTAGGGGAGCTGTCGAGGCGTAGCCGAGACTGAGGGGTTTTGAAACCCCTTTGGCCTGCGGGCACTGTCTCATGCGGGTAGAGACCCGCATTCGGTCACCGTTCGCGCGGGAGAATGCGCTCACTCATCGCAAAACGCCGCGCACAGCGCACTGTGCTGGTGCGCGAGAACTGCGTTTTGCGGCCCTATAAGGGGCAGCGAGAATATGGTGATCCTTCGACACGACGCTTTTGTCGCGTCGGCTCAGGATGACGCATTTAGAATGGTCCGTATTTGCCCCGCGAGATTCTTCGGAATTGCACCCGTACTCTTTACGACTTGACAACTCAGAATGACGCGGGGCGGCGTTCTATTTCACACCGGGTATTTGGGAACACGGGAGACGGAGGCGAGGTTGGCGCCGACGGGACTGCCGTAGCCGTTGACGACGTGCGCGATGCTCGCCGCATTCCCCGCCGCAAAACTACACGTGATGAGATGTTCCATCTCGATCCCCGTCTTGACGGGCACTTCGATGGCCGAATCGAGGATCATGTTCGAATAATTCACCAAATAGATGCCGATGCCGACGGCTCTGTGTCGCGACACGCCGTCATCGACCTTGTAGCTGGAACATCCCCTCTTTGCGCCGTCGTGTGACATCCAAAGGCTCTGATCGGGCACACGGTAGGGCGTCTCCGATTGATACATCACGACATAGCCGTCCTCGCCCTTCCACAGCGTTTGATAGTCCTCGAAGTGCTCGACCATGAGCGCGTAGCAAGTGACGCGGTCGCCGTCGACTTCGATGCCCGTCCTTGCGGGATTGCCGTAGTTCGTGTAGCCGTCCCATTCCTCGTCGTTCCACGCGACGCCGCTCGAATGGTCGGCCCGCCACAGCCAAAAGTTGTCGCCGATGACGTCGTTTGCATGAATGACGAGCGCCGTGTCCGTCTCGGTATGCACATTTTCGACGCCGCCGATGCGGCAATAGAAGTTCGAGAGCACGACGGGGTTTTTGCTGTGGTCGGTTTGGGCGTTTTCCGTCCCGATCACGGCCATGTGTTCGCTCTTGGGGCCCGCGTCGAGGAGAAGGTCCGCGATCCTGACGCCGCCGACATCCCCCACCTCGATGGCGGCTTCGGAATTGCCATCACCGAGCTTCAACGTCGCATAGCCGAGGCCGAGGAGAACGGTGTCTTGTAGGTTGACCTTGAGGGGCGCGTCGAGAACATAGATCCCGGGGGTGAAGAGGAGATGCTGTCCGCTCTCAAGGGCGGCATTCAGGGTGGCGGAAGTGTCGTACTGTGCGTTTGCGAGATAAAAATCCTCCAGCGGGATCCTCTCCCCCGCTTCGCCGCCGAACCCGTCTTTCCACGTGACCCCCTTGGTGTCCCGCTGCATTTGCGGCACAAACACGGCATAGCCCGCGCTGTCACGGTAGAGGAAGGGCTTTTCGGCGATGCGCTCCGTCGTTTCGAGGTCTGTCACC
>CANREK010000096.1 GCA_947629605.1 uncultured Clostridia bacterium
CACGGCGACAAGGCGGATAAGGCCACGGCGATCTCCAAGCTCGACAGAACGCTCTCCTTGACCGCGGAAGAGCCCGCCAACCGCAACACCAAGGAGCTCTCCGCCCTCCGCGACGACCTCTCCGCCCCCATGCTCGCCCTGCACAAAAAGCGGCGGCTCGGGCTCTCCGTCTACGACGCCATTCTCGGGTACCTTGCAAGCAGACATGCGCCCGACATCCTCGACATCGAGAGCTCCTTCTACGACGCTCTGACCGAGGAGAAACTTTCGGCATACAAGACGGTCATTCTGCGTGCCGCGGCGGCGGCGAAGGAATGCGGCACGGTGGCGCATTCTCCCTTTGAAAACGTCAATCTCACCGTCTATTCGCTGCCTCTCCGCGATCGGGTCTTTTGCGCCGCCGAAGTCGTCATCGCCGAGAGCCGTCATTTGAAGTCCTTCTTGACGCTCTTTCTCGAATTCTACCGCCAGACGATGGCCGCCCTTCCCGAGCGCAAACTGCACGCCCTTTCGGAGCTCGCCAAGGACCTCAAAAGCGGCACATATGATAAATATTTTGCGGAAACGGATGCCAACGAGTTCGCCGCCTTCTATGCCGCGAACCGCCGCCTCGACAGCCGTCTCGCCTACTATTACAAGCACTTCAAACAGCTTGTGGAGCCCGACAACGTCGAGGAGCTCAAAACGCTCCGCACGGGCGGGGATTGGCGGCTCTTGAAGAGCGGAAAGAACACGGTGAAAAAGCTCCGCCGCGTCGCCGCCGCCCCCGTCGAAGATGAGGATGTCGTCAAATTCCTCATCACCCTCGCCGACATCGACGATGCCGAAAAGAGCGTTGCGGCCTTCCCCCTCTCCAAGAATTTCTGCGACCGCAGCGGCAACATCATCTACAAGAAGCGGGGCGAATTTCTGGAAGATCTCTACCGTCTGCACGAGAGCAACGCCCTGCTCTTCACCGACTACAACGCCGAGGCGTTCAACAGCATGTGCGTCAGGGCGACGAGCGGGTATACGCTCCCCGTGCTCGACGGCTACATCAAGGCCGAAGAGGCGTTCTTTGCCGCGCTCGACAGCTTTGTCGCCGTCACCAAGACGGACAGGAGCAAGAACGACGAGAGCGACCTCATCGACTTTTATTCCAAGAAGGCGGCCGGGCTCATCGACAACATCGACCTGCTCTCGGGCTGGTGCATGTACCGCGCAACGGCGGAGGAGATGAAGGAGAACGGCCTCACCTTCCTCAGTGACGCCCTCGAAAGCGGCAAACTCGGCACCGAGGACCTTCTCGCGGGGTTCGAAAAGAACATCTACCGCAACTTCCTCGAATCGATCATTCCGAGCGATCCGTCGCTCTCCCGTCTCACCGCGGGCTCGATCGGGGACACGGCCGAAAAATTCGCCCTCGCCCACGAGACCTATCTGCGCACGACGAGAGCGTCGATCCGCGCCTCTCTCATCGGTCGGCTGGCCGACGAATCGCTGGATGGCGACCGCGCCACCTTCTACCGCATCTCCAAGGGCAATCTGAGGAGCGCCACGCTCCGTTCCCTCTTTGAGGAGATCCCCGACCTTCTCGCCGCGGCGGCGCCCTGCATGTTGATGAGCCCCGTCTCCGTGGCGCAGTATCTGCAACCCAAGGCGGACCTCTTCGACCTCGTCGTCTTTGACGAGGCGTCGCAGATGTCCACGGCCGAGGCGGCGGGCTCCATTGCGAGGGGAAAGTCGGCGGTCATCGTCGGCGACCCCAAACAGCTCCCGCCCACCACCTTCTTCCGCGGCGAAGTGCTCGACGACACGGGCGAAGAGGACCTCGAAAGCGTGCTCGACGACTGCCTCGCGCTCTGCCTTCCCGAACGGCATCTTTTGTGGCACTATCGGAGCCGTCACGAGAGCCTCATCGCCTTCTCCAACAGCATGTACTACCAAAACAAGCTGTGCACCTTCCCCTCGCCCGACGCCATGGAGCGCAAGGTGCGCCTCGTTCCCGTGGAGGGCGCGTATGACAGGGGAAACACCAAGCGCAACCAAAAAGAGGCGGAAGCGCTCACCAAGGAAGTCATCCGCCGCCTCAAAGACCCCGTGCTCTCCAAGCTCTCGATGGGCGTTGTGACCTTCTCCGCCGCCCAGCAGGAAGAGCTTGAACGGCAACTCTCCAAGGCCATCGCCGAGAAAAAGCTCGACGCCGTCGCCTACGACAGAGAGGAACCCCTCTTCATCAAAAATCTCGAAAACGTGCAGGGAGACGAGCGCGACGTCATCCTCTTCTCCGTCTGCTACGGCCCCGACATCACGGGGAAGGTCTCGATGAACTTCGGCCCGCTCAACCAGGCGGGCGGCTGGCGGCGTCTCAACGTCGCCGTCTCCCGTGCGCGGGAAGAGATGCTCGTCTTTTCGTCCATCTCCGCGTCGATGATCGACCTCAAAAAGACCTCCTCGGCGGGCGTCGGCGGGCTCAAAGCCTTCCTCGAATATGCCGAAAAGGGCAGAACGACGCTCTCCGTGCGGGCGGGCGACGTCAAGCTCGGCAAGGGCATCGGCAAATTCATCGCGCAGGAGCTGGCTGCCTACGGCTATCAATGCCGCGTGGAAGTGGGCACTTCCGCCTTCAAGGTGGATGCCGCCGTCATCGACCCCGAGCGCCCCACGGAATTCCTGCTCGGCGTGCTCGCAGACGGGAACACCGCCTTCTCGGTCAAGGACAGAAACGTGCTGCAACCTCAAATTTTGAAGCGCGGAGGGTGGAACGTACTGCGGTTGAGCAGTGTGAGTTACTACAACAACCCCAAGCGGGAATTGAAGCGCATCAAGGACACGCTCGACCGCCTCACGGGCGCCGACAAGCGGGCGGGCGATTGGCTTTCCAAGTACAAAAAGCCCTATAAGTGTGCGAAAACGACCTCGGCCGAGGTGCCGTCCTTCTTCACCGACGGCAAAAACGACAGGGAGATCATGGGCCGCCTCGACGAGATCGTGACGGCGGAAGAGCCCATCTCCCGTGCCTATCTCAAAAAGCGCTGCCTCATGAGTTTCGGCATCCAAAAGAGCAATTCCAAGATCGATGCCTATCTCGATTCTCTCATCGGCGAGGGAGCGTATAAGCGAGAACGGGCGGCGGGGACCGACTACTTCTACAAGAGCCCCAAGGTCCTCGCCTTCAATCGCGTCCGCGTCGAGGAAGGAGACAAACTTCGCAAAAATCCCGAAGATATTGCCGTTTTTGACGCCCTCTCGCTCATCAAGGGGGCCCTCGAAGAGCGGGTCTCGCTGTACCTCGACGAGCTCATTCCCCTCGCCGCGACGGTGTTCGGCCTCAGGCAGACCGAGAAACTGACGGCATATCTTGAAACCTGCATCGACTATGGCGAAGCGTGCGGCCTCCTCGTCCGCTCCGTCTCCGACCGCGTGACGTTGAAGTGAATGAGGGGGGCGTTTGGGGAGCGTAGTGGGATGCAGTGCGGCGTCATGCTGAGCAGAAGAGCAAGAACGCAGTCTACGGAAACTTGTCCGAAGCATCTCGCCGCACATTTCTACGGCACCGTTCCCAATCGCGTCATGGTGCCCCGCCCGCACGTTCTTTATGGCGTCGAAGGGCGGCACGAGGAGCGTAGCGACGAAGTAGCGTAGTCGAACCATCACCTTATTATTGCTGCGGTGATCCTTCGACAAGCTCAGGATGACGCATTTAGAATGGTCCCTAGACGCCCCGCGAGATTCTTCGGAATTGCCCACATACTCTTTACGACTTTTCGGCTCAGAATGACGCGGGGCGGGCGGGGCAGAATGACGCGGGGCGACCAATGCTTCCGTAGGTTTAATGGGATCCTTCGGCTACGCCTCAGGATGAGCAGCGGGGCATAGCCCCGCCGCGTTCACCATAATTTTTAATTTTTAATTCTTAATTCTCCATTCTCAAAAAACCGTCACATATGTGACGGTTTTTTCAAATATACGCGTTTTCGAAGTACTCGATCTTGCCCTCGTAGACGGAGGAGACGTCAAAGCGGATGGGGACTTCCTTCTTTTGGAGCTCGCACCAAAACTTTGCCATCATGCGGTAGCGTTCCTTCTTTCTGCGGTCGACGGCCTCGGTGGGAAGGCCGAACGCATCGCTCTCCCGCGCCTTGACTTCCACGAAACAGGTGTAGCCGTCGGGGCTCCGCGCGATGATGTCCGCTTCCCCGAACGGCGTCTTGAAGTTGCGCTTCAAAATCTTATATCTGTGCCGTTTTAAGTACTTTACGGTCAGGTCCTCTCCCTGCCGTCCCAAAAGTTTTTGATGAAAGTTCTGCGATGGATCCTGCATATTCCCACCTCTTTTATCGCACTTATGTGCTGTTTTGTGCCATAGCCGACGTTTTTGTCAAAGCCGTATTCGGGAAACTCTTCGGCGTATTTTTGCATGAGTTCGTCACGGTAGACCTTGGCGATGATGCTGGCCGCGCCGATGGAGCAGACGAGGGCGTCCCCCTTGACGATGCTCCGCTGCGGCACCCCGATGTCGAGGGTCATATTGCCGTCCGTGAGCACAAAATCGGGGGGCAGGGTGAGACTTTCGATGGCCCGCTTCATGCCGAGACGGGTCGCCTGTAAGATGTTGATCTCGTCGATGGTGCGCTCGTCCACTTCGGCGATGGAGAAGGCGCGGGCAGTCTCTCGGATGCGGAGCGCGAGCTCCGTGCGCTTCTTTGCGGAGAGCTTTTTGCTGTCGTCGATGCCGAGAATGCGTTTTTCCTCTTCGAGGGGCAGAATGACGGCGGCGCAGACGACGGGTCCCGCCAAGGGGCCTCTGCCGACCTCATCGACCCCCGCCACGGCCGTATACCCCATGGCGAAATATTCTCTTTCATAGGTAAGTTGATCCATAATGATTGTTGTGAATGAGCAAGAACGACACCCCCTCAGTCACGCAAGGGCGCGTGACAGCTCCCCCTCGAGGGGGAGCCAAGACTTGCCCACCCCTTTGAGGGGTGGGTGCCCCGTAGGGGTGAGAGGGGTGTCATTCCAATAATGGCGCAGAGCGCTCATTTTTAATTTTTCATTTTTAATTTTTAATTTTCTAAATCAGTCCCACTTCTCGAAGGTCGTCGGGGGTGTCGAGGAGCACCCTGCCGAGCTTGCCCTTGCGGAAGTCGTCGAGGAGCGCCCGCTCGCCGCGTTCATAGTCAAAGTCACCGCCGCGGAGCAAAAATCCCCGCCGCGTGCACAGCTGTTCGAGCATCTCCACGCCCGTGCCGCCGTCGATGCCGTAGCGCTCTTTGAGAGACATCGGCAAACGTTCGTAGAGCTCTTCGAGGAGCAGAATGGCGATCTCGTCGAGCGCCAAGATGTCGTCGTTGATACTGCCGACGTAGGCGAGCCGACGCGCGAGCGTCTGGTTTTCGCAGGAAGGGGGCATCGTGCCGGGGGTATCGAGGAGTTCGAACCCGCCGCACTTCACCCACTGCTTGGTGCGCGTGACGCCCGCCTTGTCCCCCGTCGTGGCCTTTCTCCCGCCCGCGAGGAGATTGATGAGCGTCGATTTGCCCGTATTCGGCACGCCCGCGACCAGAAAGCGCATGGGGCGAAGCGTCCCCTTCTCCCGATTCCTCTCGATGCGGTCTCTCACGAGCGTTT
>CANREK010000097.1 GCA_947629605.1 uncultured Clostridia bacterium
AGGTTTTTGCGTATTTTTCCTCGGGATTCCCGAGCCCGACAATCAGATACATACTGTCTCCATAAATGGAAATTAAAAATTAAAAATTAAAAATGAAAAATTGAGGCGAGAAAGAATGGTGCCGAACGCGCGTGCACTGCACGCGCTCATGCTGAGCGTAGCGAAGCATCCCAGCAAACCTACGGAAGCATGTTACTCCGCCCGTTTGCCGGGATTCTTACTTCGCGGGCTGTGCCCGCTCGTGCCGCGCTTAGTGCAATAAGAATTCGCGCGGGGCGGTCGCTACGCTCCCTCAGAATGAGCGGTTCCCGCACTTGCCCCCTCCCGAGGAGGGGGATCAAGGGGGTGGGCAACGCGTTCTAAATCACTGCGCGTGGCAGGGTCTCCCTGCCTAAGCGCACTCAATTTGCGCGATACCTCGCGCTTATTGTTCTTGCATATAACGTTTCCGCGGCCCACTCGATTGATGAACAGAGCACTTTCGCTCGCGCGGATTTGTTTTGCGTAGCAAAAGAAATCGCGCGAAAAAACTCAGTCGTAAATCTTACTCATCGGCTTGTCGAGGTAGACGTTCTCGATGGCCGCCGCCCAGATGTCGGCCGTGGAGAGGATCTTCATCTTGGGGAGCCGTTTCTCCTCGGGCAGATAGATGGTGTCGAGCATGACGAGTTCATCGATGGCGGAATCTTTGAGCCTTTGAATGGCGTCGCCTGAGAGCACGGCGTGCGTACAGCAAGCCTTGATCTCCCCCGCGCCCGCATCGACGAGCGCCTGTGCGCCGTGGCAGATGGTTTCCCCCGTGTCGATCATGTCGTCGACGAGAAGGCACCGTTTCCCCTTGACTTCGCCGATGATGTTCATGACCTCGGTGACGTTGGCGCGGGGGCGGCGTTTATCGACGATGGCGAGGGGCACGCCGAGGCGCTCTGCGACCTTTCGGGAACGGTTGACCGACCCGATGTCGGGCGAAACGACAATGAAGTCCTCGCTGAGTTTATCCGCATAGTAGTTATAGAGCGTGGGACCGCCGAGAAGATTGTCGACGGGAATGTTGAAAAACCCTTGGATCTGCGCGGCGTGGAGGTCCATGGTGAGGATCCTGTCTGCCCCCGCCGAGGTCAGAAGATCGGCGACGAGTTTTGCCGTGATGGGGTCGCGGGAGCGGGCCTTGCGGTCCTGCCTCGCATAGCCGAAGTAGGGCATGACGGCCGTGATCCTTCCCGCCGAGGCACGCTTGGCGGCGTCGATCATGATGAGCAGTTCCATCAGATTGTCGTTGACGGGGGCAGAGGTGGATTGTATGATAAAGAGATCCCTCCCCCGCACCGTCTCGCCGATGTGAACGTTGGTTTCACCGTCGGAAAATTTGGAGACCTCTACCTCCCCGAGGCTCGTGTTGAGCTTTTTGGCGATCGTCTGCGCCAGGGGTAGGTTGGAATTGCCCGCAAACAGCTTGATTTCGTTACCGTGAGTGATCATGCGTCATCCTTACCGAGATTGATTGCTTCTATTGTAAACGTTTTCGGAATTTCCGTCAATCGTTTCAAGAAAGTTTTTTGTGGGAAATGCTTTGTGCGTGCGTGTGAGGGGGCGCCAAGTGTCCGCCGTCGCAAGGCAAGCGCGTGCCGCGCGCTCATGCTGAACGAACGTGAAGCATCCCATTAAACATACGGAGCAACATACTTATTATTCATTGAAGTCCGCCCGTTTGCTGGGATCCTTCGGCTACGCCTCAGGATGAGCGCAGAGCGCTCATTCTTACTTTCCCCTTGCCACGCCGGTCTCTTTGGCCGCGGCGGCGACGGCGGCGGCGACGGCTTTATGCGCTTCCAAATCGTACGCATAGGGCAGAATATAGTCATTTTTGAGCTGCGCGTCCCCGACGCAACCCGCGATGGCCTTTGCGGCCGCGATCATCATCTCCATGTTGATCTCCTTCGCCCGCACGTCGAGCGCACCGCGGAAGAGCCCGGGGAACACGAGCACGTTGTTGATCTGGTTGGGCTTTTCGGAAAAGCCCGTTCCGACGACCGCCGCGCCCGCTTCCAAGGCATCCTCAAAGGAGATCTCGGGCACGGGATTGGCGCATGCGAACACGATCCCCTCCCCCATCGACCGCACCATGTCCTTGGTGACGCAGTTGGGGCCCGAGACGCCGATGAAGGCATCCGCCCCCTTCATCGCATCGGCAAGGGTGCCGAAAATGCGGGACTTGTTGCTTCTTTTCGCCATGTCGCGCTGGGCGTCGTTGAAGGAGGTCTCCTCGTTCAGAACGCCCTTGCGGTCGCAGACGACGACGTCGCCCGCCCCCATCCTGATGAGGAATTTTGCAATGGAGATGCCCGCCGCCCCCGCGCCGTTGACGACAATGCGGATGTCCTGCAACCTCTTGTCGAGAAGTTTGAGCGCGTTGAGAAGGGCCGCCGCCACGACGATGGCCGTGCCGTGCTGGTCGTCGTGAAAGACGGGGATGTCGAGGTCCTGTTTGAGCCTTGTCTCGATCTCGAAACAGCGAGGCGCGGAGATATCTTCCAAATTGATGCCGCCGAAGGACCCCGCGAGGAGCTCGATGGTCTTTACGATCTCGTCGGTGTCCTTGGAGCGGATGCAGAGCGGAATGGCGTCGACGCCGCCGAAGGCCTTAAAGAGGGCGCATTTGCCCTCCATGACGGGCATGCCCGCCTCGGGTCCGATGTCGCCGAGCCCCAAAATGGCGGTGCCGTCGGTGATGACGGGCACGGTGTTCCACCGCCGCGTGAGTTCAAAACTCTTGTCGATGTCCTTTTGAATGGCGAGGCAGGGCTCCGCCACCCCGGGCGTGTAGGCGAGGGAAAGTTTCTCGCGGGAATCCACCTCGACGCGGGGCACGACCTCGATCTTGCCCCTCCATTCGGCATGTTTTTTGAGCGATTCCTCTCTGTAATTCATGGCCTGCTCCTTTGCGTCTATTATATCCGCTTTTTTGAGGATAGTCAAGCGATTGCGCTCGGCCCGTGAAGGTTTAGGCGGCGAGGCATTGTCCCCCCCCACCACCGCCTACGGCGGAGCCTCCCCCCAGAGGGGGTAGGCCTTTCGCCCCCTCCCCAAGGAGGGGCAAGCGCACGGCGTGCCGTGCGCTCATGCTGAGCGAATGCGAAGCATCCCATTAAACCTACGGAAGCAACTACTCCGCCCGTTTGCCGGGATCCTTCGCTACGCTACTTCGCGCCTAAGGGCGCTCGTGCCGCCCTTAGATGTGAAGAGAATGCGGGCGGGGCAGGATGACGCGCGGGTCGGCTTCCGTCTTACCGCGCGGCAAGCAAAGAAATGTTCGAAACTTAAATGTCCCGCGCCAAACGGCGCGGGACATTTCCCCTATGACAAACGCTTTTGCGCTTATGCCTCTGTCGGAATTCTTAAAATGGTGAGCGAATACGGCTTGAATTCATAGCCGAGGCTCTGCCCTTCCCAGCCGATCGAGGAAGAGACGGGCTTCACCGTTTCGCCCTTTAAGGTGTTGAGCGCCTTATAATCATCATTGTGGAGCTCCGTGACGTACGCAAAGCCCCTGCTCGTTGCGTTCGCGATGTCGATGTTCATCTTGACGGCCGCGCCCGAGACATTGACGACTTTGAGGAGAAGGTCGCCGTTCGCCGCCACGCTCGGCACATAGTAGAGCTTGTTGAAGGTCTTGGCAGCGCCCGCACTTGCGGGGAAGGAGAAGGTCTCTTCGCTCTTCCAATCTGCCTTGGACCGATACAGATAAGAGACGCCCGTATTCTGCATAAAGATCTTTTGCACATAGTAGTTTGCCGTGCGAACGATCTGCGTGTTGGTGAAATACATCATGTCGACCGCCCATTGATTGGCGTTGTCGTCCCCGCCGATGCGAGCATTCGCGCTCTTGTTGGCGACGCCGAACATGGGCGCATACGCCGCGAGTTTGATGACGTTGCCGTTGCGCTCGTAGCTCGTCATCATGGCAGCCTCCGCAAGCGCCGTGATGAGCTGGTTCTGATGTTCGGTGAAGCCGGACATCCCCGTATTTGCCGAATATTCACCCACGAACACGTTGTAGAATTCGGGCGAACCGGGGATCGCGTATCCGTCGTACATGGCATAGTTTTCGAGGAGCTGCGTCCAATTCACATAGTAGTGCTGGTCATGCACGCCGAAGTCGGAGACTTTCTCGATGGTCTTTTTCTTGACAGCGGCCTCTGCGGCGAGCTGTGCGGTGCCCTTGGGCGTCTTGTCGTTGCCGCTGGGAAGTTTCGTGGTGTTTTGGCAGTTGCCGATCGCGATGCTGTTGCCGACGATGGTCTCAATGCCGTATTTCTTGCACGCGGCTTGATATTCGTCGCTCTCTAAGAACTTTTCGTAGCATTGAATATAGTAGATATCCCCATCCTGCTCATTGCCGATGCCGAGATAGTCCATCTCGAAGGGTTCGGGGTGGCCGAGCTGAGAACGGATCTTGCCCCATTTGGTGCTTTCGTCGCCCTTGGCGAACTCGATGAGGTCGATGGCGTCTTGGATGTAGTCGTCCACGCCCTTGTTGTGGCGGCCGTGGAGAAGCATTTGGTTGTGGTCGGAGAGGCCGCAGTTGAGCACGGGCACGGCGCTTGCGTTGAGGCTTTCGCAGAGCTCAAAGAATTCCAAGAATCCGATGCCGTATTCGAGATCGTAGCCCCAAAGGTCGCCGTTCTGTCTGCGGGTGATCCATTCGCCCTGCGTCGTCGCGGTGGATTCCACGCCGTCCTTGACGAGGGTATAGGTGAAGGCGGGAACGGTGTCGTCCCCCGCATTGCTCCCCGTCTGCACGGCGCCGACGGAGTTTTTCCAATCGTAGATGTACTGCGTATCCGCGCCGCCGATGTTGCTGTTGCCCTCGATGATGCAACCGCCGGGGAAGCGGATGAACTTGGGCCCGAGCTCCTTGATGGCGTCGTAGGCGTACTGCTTGATGCCGCCCGTCGCGTCGGCTGTTTCGAGCTGGATGCCGTCGAGATCGTAGGTGCCGACCGTGTCGAAGGACAGCTTAAAAGTGATGTTTTGGCTCTTGGTCGCGCTCGGTTTGAGCGTCGTGACATACTTCACCCATTGGTTGTTGCCTTTGAGGGCGAGCGTCTTTTCGGCATAGACGGCGTCCGCGTCCTTCAATGAGACGGTCATGTTAGCGGCCGCCGAGGACTTGATAAAGGCGGAGAAGGTGTATTCCACATCCTTTTCGATGGCGATGGGAAGATATTGGTGCCCCGTGGAAGTGAGGCCGCCGCCCGCCGCCGTGACGTTCAGCGCCGCATAGTTGGCGTTGACCCCCTGCGTGCCGTAATAGGTCTCATTTTTGAGCACGCCCGCCGTATTTTCGACGGTGAAGGTCGCATTTTCGCCCTTCCAATTCGCAGTTTTGTCGGTTGCGAATGCCTCGAAAGAGCCGTTGGGGAGAAGGTTGTCGTCGAGGAGATAGCCCGCATAGTTGATATCTTCGAGGAACACGCCGAAGAGCGACTCGGAGACGGACATGGAGGCCTGTGTTCTGCCGTCGAGCGTATAGGTGACGTCCTGATCGCCGAAGGCAGTCACGGTCGTGTCGGGCG
>CANREK010000098.1 GCA_947629605.1 uncultured Clostridia bacterium
GCTCATAGAGAGTACGGGGGCAATTCCGAAGAATCTCGCGGGGCGAATACGGACAACTGTGCGGCGAGATGCTTCGGACTTACTCTCTTAGACTGCGTTCATGCTCTACTGCTCAGCATGACGCCGCACGCACCCCTTCCGTCACTGCGTGACACCCTCGCGCACGGGTGGAGCCCCGTGCTTGGTCGGCATTTGCCCTTTACATATGGGCAAATGCTATAAGAATTTTGCGCTAAGAGTTATCAACTCTTAGCAGAATGCAAAATTCTTCCCTCGAGGGGTGGGCAAGAGGGAACCCTTCAAACGAGTTTGAAGCCTTCGGACTTCAAAATCTCGCGGATATGTGCGATATGAGCGAAGTCGCGGGTTTCGAGTTCGATGCGCACGAAACAGCCGATGATGCCCGTCTCGCTGGCGTGTTCGTGATGGACGCTCGTGATGTTCGCCCCGCAGTCGGCGATGATGCGTGTCACCTTGACGAGCTGGCCGGGCTGGTCCAATACTTCGATGTTGAGCGTGCACTTTCTGCCCGACATCAAGAGGCCGCGGTCGATGATGCGGGAGAGGATGGTGACGTCGATGTTCCCGCCCGAGACGACACAGCACACCTTTTTGCCGTTCAGTTCGGGGAATTTGCCGGCGAGAATGGCGGCAACGGGAGCGGCGCCCGCCCCTTCGGCGATCATTTTCTCCTGTTCGAGAAGGGCCAAAATAGCCCGTGCGATCTCCTCATCGGAGACGGTCACGATGCCGTTGACGTAGTTTTTGCAATAGTCATAGGTGAATTTCCCGGGCTGCTTCACGGCGATGCCGTCGGCGATCGTGGAGACCGAGGAGAGCGCCTCGATGCGCCCGTCACGGAGCGCATGGAGCATGGAAGGGGCGCCCGCCGCCTGTACGCCGTAGACCTTGACATGCGGCGCGACGGAACGCACGGCAAGGGCGACACCCGAGATGAGCCCGCCGCCGCCCACGGGCACGACGACAGCATCGACATCATTGAGCTGTTCGACGATTTCAAGGCCGATGGTGCCCTGCCCCGCGATGACATCTTCATCGTCGAAGGGATGGATGAAAGTGGCGCCGTACTCTTTTTGCAGTTCCATGGCCTTTTGATAGGCATCGTCATAGACGCCCTCGACGAGGCAGACTTCCGCGCCGTAGCCCTTGGTCGCCTCGACCTTGGAGAGGGGAGCGCCCGCGGGAAGGCAGATGAGGGAGCGGATGCCGTTCTTGGTTGCGGCAAGCGCCACGCCTTGGGCATGGTTGCCCGCCGAACATGCGATGACGCCCCGCGCCTTTTCCTCCTTGGACAGGCGGGAAATTTTATAGTAGGCGCCGCGCACCTTGAAGGAGCCCGTCAGTTGCAAATTCTCCGTCTTTAAGTAGAGGTCGCAGTCCGCGGGGAGCCTGTTGGCGCGGATGATGTCCGTCTTGTGGGCGACGCCCGCGAGCGTGCGTTGCGCATCCCTGATTTTGTCGAGTGTCAGCATGAAATTCTCCTTGTTCTTTCCCATTATAGCCCCGTTTTCGCGGATTGTCAAGGGGGGCACTTGGCGGCACGTTAAAGGCGCATGGCGGCACACACCCCTTCCGTCACTGCGTGACACCCACCCCTCAGAGGGGTGGGCAAGTCTTGGCGCCCCCTGGAGGGGGAGCTGTCACGCGCCCTTGCGTGACTGAGGGGGTGTCATTCTCTCTCCGATCATAGGGAGCGAAAAGAAATTTCCGCAATTTCCGCAAAAGACTTTACACAACGAAAAAATTGTTATATAATAAAAGAAAGAACAGAGGAAACACCATGGGCGTCATTTTCGGAAATTGGAAATATATCTTCAAAAATCTGTGGTATGTGCTGCCGTTTGCGGTCATACCTGCGGTTTTTCTTGCTTTTTCCCTCGACTATGACGCCATTCATCACGTCACCGCCGCCTTCTACACGAACGGCCTGCACGACATGGAGTTTTACTATCTCTTCCGCGCCTTCTCCCTGCTCAGGATCGACCATGCGTGGAGCGCGGTCATCTCGGTGTTGATGCTTGCCGTCTCCTGCGTCTCTTTTACCCTCATGCTCATCTTTGTGGAAAAGCACATGCGCATCGGAAAGAGGACATTGAGCGGGTTGAGGCGGCAATTTACATGGCTCATTCTGCCCGTCGCATGCATCGGGCTCTTCTATCTTGCGCTGTATGAACTCTTTTCGGTGGTCATCTCCGCGCTTCTCTTTGTGGTGTGCAGGCTTCCCGCTTCGCCGCTCCTCTACATCCTGTTTTTGCTTGTGCTCGGCGTCTTCGGCTTCTTCCTTCTCTATGCCGTGACGCTTCTCTATCTCTTCTTGCCCTGCAAGCAAGTGACGGGATTCCGCACCTATGATGCATTTTTCTACTCCTACCGCCTCATGACGGGGGTAAGAGGCAAGTTGCTTCTGTCCCTCCTCATCTCGATCGCGGGGAGCTTTGTCATTCTGTCCTCCGTCTCTCTTCTGCCCATCTCCGTCTTTATCATCGTCGCATTTTTGCTCTGCGCTCTCTTCTTTATGAGTTTCGGCGTGCGGATGGAGACCGTCTACTTCAAGACGGATAAGCTCGACAGAGAGGACCTACTCAAAAGTTATCGGGAGCTGTCGCTATGAGATTTCGCAACGCAGTCCACATCGCATCGGAGAATTTTTCCTCCGTATTCAAATTGCTCCTCTACCGTCTCCTCGCGGCGGCGATTTTCGGGAGCCTTGCCTATGTCATTTTGTCCTTGGGACTCTCCGCCATCACGGGGAGCGTCGAGGTCGCAAACATCAAGGAGCTCATCGCCACCTTCCTCGACGCCGTCGCGACGGGGAAGCCCGAGGTCTTGCAGGGGCTCCCGCCGCAGTTTAAGGACGCCTTTTCGGCGCTTTTGAACCTCATCGCCTTCAACACGCCCGCCATCATCGGGTGCGTGTTCGGGCTCATCGGGATCTATCTCCTGTCCCGCTTCATGAACGGCCTCGCGCTCTTTTCGGTCGCGAATGTCGTCAATGACAGGATGGGCACCTACTCCCGCACGAGCTTTTCGCAGTCCTATTTCAAGAGCATCGGAAAGGCCGCGCTCTATCAGGTCATCTATGTGCCGCTCTGCTTCGTGTACGATGCCCTCATGCTCGGTGCATGCTTTTTGTTCTTTTTCTACGCGCCCTCGTCGCTCCCGTCATGGGGCGTTATCACGGTGCTCATCGCCATCTCGCTGTCGCTCACGGCGGTGGTTGCGCTCGAAGCGCTCAAAATGACGCTCATCTCCGCATGGATCCCCGCAATGGTCGCCGACGGCGACAAGGTCACGCACGCCTTCCGCGCCAGCGTGAAAAAGAGAAAGGGATTCGGGGCGAGGTACGCTTCCTATCTCGCGGCGGTGTATCTCATCGTCGCCGTCAATGTGCTCTTTGCCGTCTCCACGTTCGGCAGCGCACTCCTCATCACCGTTCCGCTCAGCTATATCTTCCTGTTGAGCTTGCAATTCGTCAACTATTATCTCGAAAACGGCAAGAAGTATTTCGTCACCAAAGATACCATTGTCGACTGTTCCGAGACGCAACTATAACGTTACGGGCGCTCGAAGGGCGCCCTTTTTGATAAGGAGGCTTCCATGAATTATCAACAGAATTACGAAAAATGGGTCAATGACCCCCGCCTTCCCGCGCATTGCAGGGAACAGCTTCTCGCCATCAAGGACGACGAAAAGGAGAAGGAATACCGCTTCGGCGGCCAGCTTGATTTCGGCACGGCTGGCATGCGCGGCATCATCGGCTGCGGCATGAACATGATGAACTGCTTCACCGTCATGCGCGCGACGGAGGGGCTGTCGAAGTACATCAAGACGCTCTCAAAAGAGGAGCAGGACCGCGGGGTCGTCATCTCCTACGATACGAGAAAAAACAGCAGGTTATTTGCCGAAAAAGCCGCATCCGTGCTCGCAAAAAACGGCATCAAGGCATATCTTTTCGACGACGTGCACCCCGTTCCCATGCTCTCCTATGCGGTGCGGTATCTCCACACGATCGCGGGCATTATGATCACGGCTTCCCACAATCCCAAGGAGTACAACGGCTATAAGGTCTACGGCGAGGACGGGGCGCAGATGTCCCCCGAAGCGACGGCGGTCGTCGTCAAATTCATCAATGAGATCGACGACTATCTCTCCGTCTCGGGCGTCGAAAAGAGCCCGCTCATCCTTCCCGTTCCCAAGGAAGTCGACGAGACGTACATTGCCGAGCTCATGAAACTCACCCTCTCCGACGAGGCCGTAAAAATGTGCGGCAAGGACTTGAAACTCGTCTATACGCCCGTGCACGGGTCGGGGTATATTCCCGTCACGACCATCTTGAAAAAGCTCGGCATCAACGTCACCGTCGTCGAGGAACAGACGACCAAGGACACCGAATTCTCGACCGTCAAGGTCCCCAATCCCGAATTCAAAGAGACGCTCTCAATGGGCATCGACCTTGCCAATAAGATCAAGGCCGACGTCGTGTTCGGCACCGACCCCGATTCCGACCGCCTCGGCGTCGCCGTCAAGAATGAGGAGGGCGAATTCGTCGCGCTCTCGGGCAATCAGGTCGGCATTCTGCTCCTCGACTACATTCTCACCCGCCTCAAAGAGGAAAACGCCCTTCCCGCAAACGCCGCCGTCGTCAAGTCCTTTGTCACCACGGGCATGGCGAGGGCCATCTGCGAGGAGTTCGGCGTCGCCCTGTTCGAGACGCCCGTCGGGTTCAAATTCATCGGCGAAAAGATCAAGGAATGGGAAAAGGACGGCTCGCACACCTATGTGTTCGGCTTTGAGGAGTCGTGCGGGTACCTCCGCGGCACGCATGCGAGGGACAAGGACGCCGTCGTCGCTTCCATGCTCTGCGCCGAGATGGTCTGCTACTATACCTATATCCACAAGACCGTGTGGGGAAGGCTTCAAGAGATCTATCAAAAATACGGCTATGTGCTCGACAAGAACATCTCCGTGCAGTATGCGGGGCTCAACGCGATGAAGGAGATGAACGCCGTCGTCGACGCCTTAAAGACGGTGAAAGTCACATCGCTCGGGGCGTTTGCGGTCGATGCCGTGCGGGACTATTCCGCCGATGTGCGCACCGCCGCGGACGGGACCAAGTCGGCGCTCGGCATTCCCAAGTGCAACTGCGTCTACTATGAACTTGCGGGCGGCAGCTTTGTGTGCGTGCGCCCGAGCGGCACCGAGCCCAAGCTCAAAATTTACTACTCTATCCGCGCCAAGGACGAGGGGGCGGCGGAGAAGGAGATGAACGCCGTCAAGGCGGACGTCGAACAGCTGCTCGCTTCGGTCAAATAAGAATTCGGAAATGTCGCTCCGCCCGAGGATCTCCTCGGACGGAGTTTTTTATCGCCCCGTCGCTCATCCTGAGCCGCCCCGCGTCATTCTGCCCCGCCCGCACGTTCTTTATGGCGTCGAAGGGCGGCACGAGCGCCCTAAGGCGCGAA
>CANREK010000099.1 GCA_947629605.1 uncultured Clostridia bacterium
AGGAATCGCCTAGCGGTATGGCGTCAGCTTCCCAAGCTGATTCCGGCGGGTTCGACTCCCGTTTCCTGCTCCATAAACAAATAGCACCCCTTACGGGTGCTATTTGTTTATCGGGTATTTTCTTGAAGAACGCTACATGCATTGCAAGCATCGCTAATAGATATAGCTTTCTCGATAATTTTATCTATATCGTCACGCAAAACAGAGATCTTCTGTTTGAGGGCAGTTTGTTTGTCTATTTCTTCTTGAATTTCATCCACGATCCGTTGTTGTTCTTCCAACGAAATATCAGGGATGGGGAATTCCTTTATGACGATTGGGAAAATATTGGTATTGTTTCCAAGTCCCTTTTTATAGATTTCAATTAAATATTGAAAGTACATACTGCGCATATAATAATAAGCAAATTCCAAATTGTAATTTTGCAATCTTATGCGCATAGTAAAGTCGGCAAAAATCGCTTTTATGTCATCCTTTTCTATGAGTGCGACTTTACCGATCGTGCCTTCACCGGATCTTGCAAGAATTATATCGCCACGCTTTACCGATTTTTCGGATTTTGATACCGAATATGTATCGGAAACAAATTGAGCTGCTTCGTCATCAAACTCCCAATTTTTTATAGTTGCCATCGACAAATATTGGTATTCACCATTTTCGTCATAATCAGAAGGCGAAATGCTTGCTCCCAAAAGAATAGGTTCTGCCAAGTAATGCTTTATCTTTTTCTTTGTAATTCTATTCAACTCTTGCTGAACGAACTCTCCTGCGGGGCGATGGAATTTAACGCTGAACCGCAAATCGGGATTGTCGGCAAAAGCAGTTATAGCACCAATGAACCAAGTATCCTTTTTCAGTGCTTCAAATTTTTCATAATTAAACCCGAATTCACGTTGCAAGACGGAATCAATAATTGCTTGAATACTTAATTTGGCTTGCTTTAAGATTCTGATTTCATTCTCAATCGGCTCGATCTGTTTTAACGCCGAAATCTGATCTGCCAATGAAATATTCCTTATGTTTACCTTAAATAGATCACATATTTTATATGATGATATGCCTATCCCTCTATAAATCTTTTCATCAGATAAGCCCGCACCAATTCTTCGGGATCTGCTTTGGTACGTTTTTGACATTCTGTGATGCCTAAATATTTTAAGGTCATCTTCACCCAATCTATTTCGACAATTTTTATGGGCTGTGTATCAATGTAATTTTTGATGAAATTAATATTCATTTGCTATTCCTTTTTTGAATTTAATTTTCTCTTATCGGTTCAATATGGCAATTCATCTGCCTATTCTTTATAAACTCCGTCGGTACCTCGTCGCTACGCTTCTCAGGCCGCACAAGGGCGCCACACACTAGGGCTCCCCAAAAAAGGCGCAGTATTTTTTGGGGAAGAGGAGACGCCGAGAGCAAACAGAGCTTTTCGCAAGAAAAGCGTAAAACGCGCTCGTGCGTCGACGAACGGCGGGGCAGCATGAGCGCGGAGCGCTCATTTTCAATTCACTTCCACGATGTCGCAAAAGGGGATGATCTCGCCGTCGGAAAATTCGAGAAATTGCGCTATAACATCGATTTTTTTCAAAATTCCGCTCCGTTTGAGGTAGGCGCCGCCCGCTTTTTTCGCATCGGGCAAAAAGTAGCTCACGGAGATTTTCTGCCCCCTCTTTAAGGCCGCGATCGTCTCGCCGAGCTCCGACTTTCGCTCTTCGGAGAGCTCTGCCCCCTCCTCAGTGTAGCGGGCGGTCTCGGCGATCTCCTCGTCGAATCCTTTGAGCGCGGAGAAGGCGGAAAACTGCGCCGCACGCTGTAAATTGGACATATGGGGTCGGTTTTTCGATTGATGATGCGGCAGATCGATGATGTCGTCGTAGCTTTCCGAACTCATTTTTTGTGCCCTCCGATCTGTTCATTGCGCTCCCGCGTCGTGGCGCCCTCTTCAAAATTCATGCCTTTGAGCAGCGCATTTTTGCCGAATCTATTTTGCACGGAGAGCGCCGTCTCCTGCATTTTTCGCTCCTTTTCGAGCTCCCGCTCCCGCACTTTCCGCTTCTCCTCTTCCTCGGCATAGTCGGTGAAGAGGTCCATCTGCTTGGGTGTTTCCGCGGGAATGCCGTCGTCGGGGAGAACATCGTTGGCGACGACGTTCATGCGCCGCACGAGCAGATTTTTGTCGACGATGCGGTCATAGAGGCGCGAGACGGCCTCCAAGATCTCCCGCGTGGAGGAGGTGTAGCCGCTCAAATTCTCGCTCCCCGTGGCGGGTTTGGGAACGCGGCGGCCATAGCGGTCGAGAACGGCTTCCCCATCGTACTGCTTCCCGCCCTTAAAATTGTCGATGTCGTAGCCGACGTAGAGCCCGATCTGACGGGTCTTCAACCGCTTTGCAACGAGGTCCAAAACGAGCAGATCGGTCATTTCTTTGACGATAAGTTTGCCTTTTTCGGCCGTATAGGGAGCGCTGAGCACCTGCCCCGAGCTCAGGCTGTTCACGGCGGGGCGATAGGCCTTGATGTCCGCGATCGTGCAGGGCTCAAAGCCCCATGCGTGGTCGATGAGAAGTTCGGCATTCACCCCGAACAATTTGTACAATAAGTCCTCGTTTTTGAGGCTGCAACGGGCGATGTCCCCCATCGTGAAGAGCCCCTGCGCTTCGAGGCGCCGCGCATAGCCCCTCCCCACGCGCCAAAAGTCGGTGAGCGGGCGGTGGCTCCACAGAAGGCGGCGGTAGCTCCCCTCGTCGAGCTTCGCAATGCGCACGCCGTCGGCATCGGCGGGAGAGTGCTTGGCAACGATATCCATGGCCACTTTGGCGAGGTAAAGATTGCTCCCGATGCCCGCGGTGGCGGTGATGCCCGTCTGGCGCAAGACGTCGCGGATCATCTTGACGGTGAGTTCGTGCGCGGTGAGTCCGTATAGTTGAAGATAGCCCGTGACGTCGAGAAAGACCTCATCGATGGAGTAGACGTGGATGTCCTCGGGGGCGATATACGTTTGATAGATGTCGAAAATGGCGGCGCTGACCTTTTCGTACCGCGCCATCTGCGGCGGCGCGACGATGTAGTCGGCTTCGAGGAAGGGGTCGGCGAGGAGCTCGCTTTTGAGGTTGGATTTTCCCGTAAAGGCCTTATGCGGGGAATTTTGCTTGCGCTCGCGGTTGACTTCCCGCATGCGCTCCACGACCTCAAAGAGACGGGGTCGCCCGGGAATGCCGTACTCCTTCAATGAGGGAGAAACGGCGAGGCAGATCGTCTTTTCGGTCCGCGTGCTGTCGGCCACGATGAGATTCGTGTCGAGCGGATCGAGCCCCCGCGCGACGCACTCCACCGAGGCATAGAACGATTTTAAGTCGATCGCGACGTACTTTTTTTCCATCTCGCCCCCCCTTTTTTACAGTATACCACAGTTTGAGAATTTTGTAAAGGTCCCACCCGTTTTAAGGGTGGGCAACGTTCTAATCGCGTCATGGTAAGCTCCGTCGAACTATCACCGCAGCAAATAAGGCGGATCCTTCGACAGGCTCAGGATGACGCGATTGGGAACGGTGCCGTAGAGTGTGCGGCGAGATGCTTCGGACATGCTTCCATAGACTACATTCTTGCTCTCAGGCTCAGCATGACGCCGCACGCACCTACTCCGCCCGTTTGCCGGGATTCTTCCCCTTCGGCTACGCTCAGGGTCAGAATGAGCGCACGGGGAGCCTTGCCCACCCCTCTGGAGGGGGCAGGAAAAGCGGCGGAGGCATCAAAAAACGGCACATATGTGCCGTTTTTTTTGCGGAAGATGATGGTTTCAAAGAAACCATTTCGGTTATTTGGTGCGTGTGCGAAGGACCTTGCCGCCCGTGAGAAGGATCATTTTGACGGCTTGGATGGAGTAGTCATCTGCCTCGACGGTGAGTTTTTTGTCGAGGGTGCCGCGGGCCAAAACCTTGATATAGGTGACTTTTTTGTACCCCTGTATGCGTTTTTTGATTTCGTCGAGGGTGACGGTCTCGCCGTCGTTGAAGTACTGTTCGAGAATGTCGATATTGATGATGCCCGTCTTGGTCTTGTCGGCGATGCGGACCGCTTCCTCCACCATCGTCGCGGCGATCTCGTCTTCGAGGATCTTGTCGACTTCCGCCGCCTTGACGCTCTGCCGCGTCTCGATGTGGATGTCCTCTTTCTTGGGCTTGGGCTTCTCCACGGGAACGACCACGGGCTTGGGCTCGGGCTTAGGCTTCTCCTTGGGAACGGGCTTGGGCTCGGGCTTAGGCTTCTCCTTGGGAACGGGCTTGGGTTTGGATGAAAGTTGTTTCGTGGGAATGGCCACGGGCTGGGGTTTGGGCTCGGGCTTGGGTTTCTCCTCGGGAACGACCACAGGCTCAGGCTCAGGCTCGGGCTCAGGCTCGGGTTCAGGCTCAGGCTCAGGCTCAGGCTCAGGCTCGGGCTCGGGTTCGGGCTCGGGTTCGGGTTCGGGTTCGGGCGTGGGAGCGGGAATCGGCGCAAGTTTGGGCGCATCTGCCGCTTCTTCGGCATTCCCCCTGTTGCGCAGGACAAGGTAAAGAACGACGCCGACCGCGACGATCAAGAGACAGACGATCACGCAGATCGCGACCGTTCCGCCGGGGATGAGGCCGGCTAAGAAACCGAAAGCTGTGAGCTTTTCCATAAATTTTCCTCCTTGAAGAGTTCCTCTTTGGCTCCCATGCGGGGCGATTTTGTTTTCACTTATTTTATCACACGGAAAGGCGCGTTGTCAATAGTTTTTGAAAGAATTCATCGCCCGCGCAAAGAATAAAAAATCAGACCCCTGCTGTGGATTTTGGGGAGCGATGGCGCGATCGGAAAGCGGCGGAGGGAGATGAAAAATTCAAAATTGAAAATTAAAAATTAAAAATTGTGGTGGGGTTTAGAAGGACACCCCCTCAGTCACCTACGGTGACAGCTCCCCCTCCAAGGGGGAGCCAAGACTTGCCCCCCCCCCGAGGGGTGGGTGCGGCGTCATGCTGAGTCACGGGGCACAAACGCTGTCTACGAGAGTATGTCCGAAGCATCTCGCCGCACAATTCTACGGCACCGTTCCAAATGCGTCATGGTGAGCGTAGTCGAACCATCACCTTATTTTCTTGGCTCCCCTCGTAGGGGAGCTGTCACGAGCGTAGTGAGTGACTGAGGGGTTTTGAAACCCCTTTGCCCTTCGACTACGCTCAGGGCACTTCCCCTATAAGGGGCAGCGAGAATATGGTGATCCTTCGACACGCGCTACGCGCGGCTCAGGATGACGCGATTGGGAATTCGTTGCCCACCCCCTACCCGTTGCGGTGGCAGGGACCGCCGCAACCCCTTCGGCGAGGCCACGCCTCATGGAGCGGCGCCCCTCAC
>CANREK010000100.1 GCA_947629605.1 uncultured Clostridia bacterium
CATAGGCGATGCGCTTGGGGTTTGCCCCGCGGCAAACCCCAAGCGCATCGCCTATGCCATCGAGAACAAGCTCAACCATCCGCTTGCGCAGTGTATCGTCGACTTCTGCGGCAGTGGGGAAGAAGCAGAAAACGTCACCTATGTCACGGGGCAGGGCGCCGTCGGCAGGGTGAACGGCAAGACTTACTTCCTCGGCAACGAGCGCATGATGCAGAGCCGAGGCGTCAAATTCGAAGCATATCTTGCAGATTTTGAGGCTTTGACCGCCAAGGGAAAGACGGTGCTTTTCCTCGCCGATGAGGAAAAAGTCCTCGCCCTCTTCGCCCTCGCCGACACACTGAAAGAGGGGAGCCGTGAGGCCATCGGGAGCCTTGTCAAGGCGGGCTGCATGCCCGTCATGCTGACGGGGGACAACGCCGCGGTCGCCTCGCACATCGCAAAAGAGGCCGGGTTCCCGCCCTATGACGCCTGTGTGCGTGCCGAACTTCTGCCCGAGGATAAGCTCTCCTATATCAAGGCGGCGCGGGAGAGAAACGAGCGGGCAAAGGTAGAAAACCGCACCACAGGTCGCAAAAATTCCTATGTCGCCATGGTGGGGGACGGCATCAACGACGCCCCCGCCCTCAAAGAGGCCGACGTCGGCATCGCGATGGGGAACGGCACGGATGTCGCCATCGAGAGCGCGGATGCCGTGCTCATCGGCGGAGATCTGCGGGTCCTGCCCCGCGCCCTTGCCCTCTCCAAAAAGACGATGCGGATCATCAAACAGAACCTGTTTTGGGCGTTTTTCTACAACTGTATCGGAATTCCGCTCGCGGCGGGCGTGTTCGCATGGGCGGGGATCGCCCTCAATCCCATGATCGGGTCGGCGGCGATGAGCCTCTCTTCGCTCTTTGTCGTGACGAACGCCCTGCGCCTCGTGCGGTTTGGGAGAAAGGCGCCCACCCCCCATGGGAACAAAGAGGCGGCCACCTTCAAAGAGGGGGTCCGCCCTCAACAAAACGAAACCAATCAAAAAGGAGATATCATTATGAAAAAAACCATTCTTGTGGACGGCATGATGTGCATGCACTGCGTCAAGCATGTGAAGGACGCGCTCGAAAAGGTGGACGGCGTCAAAAAGGCCGAGGTCAGCCTCGAAAACAAGACGGCCGTCGTGGAGCTCACCAAAGAGGTCGAAAACGACGTTCTGCTCGCCGCCGTCACCGATGCGGGCTACGAGCCCAAGGCCATTCTGTAAGTTCGTCAAAGTTCGACAAAAGAGGAAAAAACTTACACATATGTGCGCGTTTGCAAGTGTTATTCTGTCATAAAAGGAGGTTTTTATGGCAGATACTTTGCTTCTCGACAGGCGCACGCAGGACATTGTGGAGGACTACGTTCCGAGCGGGGAGATCCTCTCTTCTCTCGTACGCTTCTTTTCCATCTTTTCGGACGGCACACGGCTCAAAATCTTGTCGGCGCTCGCCATCTCGGAAATGTGCGTTACCGATATTTCCCGCGTTCTCGACATCAACCAGACGACCGTCTCGCACCAGCTGCGCTTTTTGAAGGATGCGGGGCTCGTGAAGAGCGAGCGGCACGGCAAGATCATCTTTTACATGGCCGCGGGCGAGATCGTCAACGACGTGCTCTTGAAGGGCGTGGAGTTTTTGGGCGCGTAAATAGTTTCGAACATTTCTTTGCTTGCCGCGCGGCGAAACGGAAGCCGACCCGCGCGTCATCCTGAGCGTAGTCGAAGGATCTCGCGCGGCTGCGAAAAGAAACTGTTCGAGCGAACGCGCTTTGTTCATCAATCGATTTGGCCGCGGAAACGTTATATGCAAGAACATTAAGCGCGAGGTATCGCGCAAATTGAGTGCGCTTAGGCAGGGAGACCCTGCCACGCGCAGTAAGTGGGAATGTTTCGAACATTTCTTTGCTTGCCGCGCGGTGGCGGGCGGCGCGTAGCGTGGCCGCTCATTCTGAGGGGGCACCGCCCCCGAAGAATCCCGGCAAACGGGCGGAGTAGGTTGTGCGGCGTCATGCTGAGCCGAGGAGTAAGAACAAAGTCTACGGAAGAGTGTCCGAAGCATCTCGCCGCACAATAGTCCGTATTTGCACCGCGAGATTCTTCGGGCCGAGTCGTCGGACTTCGTACGACCCCCGCCGCTCAGAATGACGCGGGGTCGCAATTTTCAATTTTTAATTTGTAATTTGTAATTTTATTTACTTGACCGTCTCGCACGCGTGTGATATAATATACCAAAATCGGAGAAAAGTCTATGTACAGCATGACGGGTTATGGAAAAGGGGAATACGGCGAAGAGGGCCTCACCGTCTCGGTCGAGGTCAAATCGGTCAACAACCGCTATCTCGACGTCGCCGTCAAGAGCCCCCGCATTCTGCTCTGCGCAGAGGACAGCATCCGCGCCACGGTCAGAGAATACCTCTCCCGCGGGCACATCGACGTGTTCGTCAGCTACACCGACAAGCGCGACAAACAAAAGACGCTCACCCTCGATTGGGGCGTCGTCGGCGCCTATGTCAAGGCGGCGGAAGAGCTCAAACGTGCCTATCCTCTTCTCGAAGATGACGGGTCGCTCTCCTTCTTTCTGCGCCTTCCCGATGCGCTCCGCTCCGACGAGACCGTCGCCGCGGACGACCTTCTCCTCACCTGTCTCGATCGGGCGCTCCGCCTCGCGCTCGGCTCCCTTTCGGAGATGAGAAGAACGGAGGGCGAACGCCTCAAAGGGGATCTTCTCTCCCGCATGGAGACCATTGCCTCCCTCCGCGACAGCATCGAGGGCCGTGCGCCCCTCGTGGCGGAGGAATACCGCGAAAAGCTCACCGCCCGCATCGAGGAATTCCTCGACGGCAAGGTCGACGAGACGAGGATCCTGACGGAGGCCGCCGTCTACGCCGACAAATGCAATATCGATGAGGAGCTCACCCGTCTCAGATCGCACATCGACGAGTACTATCGCATCTGTGAGAGCGAGCCCGTGGGCAGAAAGCTCGATTTCCTCATTCAGGAATTCAACCGCGAGTGCAACACCATCTGCTCCAAGTCCTGCGACACGGAGATCACGACGTATGCGCTCGCCATGAAAAACGAGATCGAAAAAATACGGGAACAGATACAGAATCTGGAGTAACGCATGAGAAACATACCGTTTGTGATCTCCGGGCCTTCGGGCGTCGGGAAAGGCACCATCGTAAAAGCACTCTTAAAAAAAGACCCCACGCTCGTTGAATCCGTCTCGATGACGACTCGTGCGCCCCGCCCCGGCGAGGTCTCGGGAAAAACGTACATCTATGTGACGAAAGAAGAGTTTGAAAAGCGCATTCGGGACGGAGATCTTCTCGAATACGACGAGCACTTCTCGGGCCTCTACGGCACGCCCCGCTCCTTTGTGGAAGCACGGCTCAAAGAGGGCTCCGTCATTCTCGAGATCGACGTGGTGGGCGGCCTCAACGCCAAAAAGCTCCTCAAAGACACCGTTCTCATCTTTATCGACCCGCCCTCCATCGAGGAACTTGTCGAACGGCTCAAAAAGAGGGGGACGGAGTCCGAACAGGCGCTCCGCGAACGGCTCCAACGCGTCAAGTACGAGGTCCACATGCGTGAGCAGTACGATTACAAAGTTTTGAACGACGACCTCGACAGAGCGGTCGAGGAAGTCCTCGCCATCATCAACAAAGAAAGAAACAAGGAAGGTGACTGAAAATGATCAATGAACCCTCGGTCGACGCCCTCGTGCGCAAACTCGGCAGCGAAGAGGAACCCGTGAGCAGGTACGAACTCTGCATTCTCATCGCAAAGCGGACCCGCCAGATCATCGAACAGATGCAGTCGACGGGCGCGACGGAACTCCCCGGCAAGCAGAAGGAGATCGTTCTCGCCTGTCAGGAAGTGATGAACGGCAAAGTGAAAATGGCAAGAGATTAAAAAACCGCCCCGTCACAAAAACGGGGCCGTTTTTCACTGCAAGGGTCAAAAAAAGTATGATCGCGGAAGTCATCGTAGACGTCGCGCACAGCGACGTCGATAAGATCTTCGATTATGTCTGCGGCGAAGAGGTCAAAGCGGGCATGCGCGTCGCCGTTCCCTTCGGAAGAAGCACGACGACGGGTTTTGTCATGCGCGTCAAAGAGAAGAGCGAGTACCCCGCCGACAAACTCAAAGCCATCTACCGCGTCGAGGACGACATTCCCGCGATCAACGGGGAATGTCTGAGTTTGGCCGAAAAAATTTCCGCCCGCTACCGCTGCCCGATGGCGCTTTCTTTGCGTCTCTTCCTTCCCGCGGAGATGCGGACGGGCAAGGTGCAAAAAAATTATAGAGAATATGCCAAGCTGAGCGGGGAACTTCCGCCCCTCGACCCGCGGGCAAGGGCACAGCTTGCATGTGCCTCTTATCTCGAAGAAAAAGGGGAGGCGCCCCTTTCGGAACTCAGGGAAAAATTCGGCTCCGCCGTGAACGCTCTCCTCAAAAAAAGCGCACTTATTGTCGAAAAACGGCGCAATTTGCGCGTTCCGTACAGGTCCGTCGCGGGGGAAGAGGAGCATCATATCTTAACTTCCGCCCAGAGGCGTGCCGTCGAGACCATCGAGGGGACGGAGCGGACGGTCTCGCTCATCCACGGCGTGACGGGGAGCGGCAAGACGGAAGTCTATCTCACCCTCATCGCCGACGCTTTATCGCAACATAAGTCTGCGATTTTTCTCGTACCCGAGATCTCTCTGACCCCGCAGATGTTCTCCAAACTGCGTGCGCGGTTCCGGAGCGAAGTCGCCATTCTGCACAGCGGCCTCTCCGCGGGCGAGCGCTTTGACGAATGGGAACGCCTTCGCACGGGCGAGGCAAAGATCGCCGTCGGGGCCCGCTCCGCCGTGTTCGCCCCCATCGAAAACATCGGCTGTATCGTCATCGACGAGGAGCACGACGGCAGCTATTCCTCCGAATCCACCCCCCGCTACAACACGTTTGATATTGCCCTGATGCGGGCAAAATTCAACGGTTGTAAGCTGGTTTTGGGCAGTGCGACGCCCTCTGTCGACACCTATCGCAGGGCCAAGAGCGGCGAGTTCGAGCTCATCACTCTTCCCGACCGCATCAACGCCCGCCCCATGCCGAACGTCAACATCGTCGACATGCGGAGGGAAGTGCGGCGGGGGAACGCCACGCCCTTCTCCATCACCCTCCGCGAAAAACTGTCCGCATGTCTCAAAAGCGGCAATCAAGCCATTATCTTCCTCAACCGCAGGGGGTATTCGCAGACGGTCATGTGCCGCGACTGCGGGAACGTCGTCAAGTGCAAGAGCTGCGACGTCGCCCTCACCTATCA
>CANREK010000101.1 GCA_947629605.1 uncultured Clostridia bacterium
GTAGCTGCCGTCGGCGTTCTTGGTGACGGTGACGTCGGAAGAGGTAACGGTGTCGATTTCCTTCTCCGTATCGGTCACGGTGACGGTGAAGGAGACGCTTGCGCCCGCTTCGTAGTTAGCGTTGAGCCCGCTGACGGTGAACCCTTCGCCCGAAACGGTGACGGTGTAGGTCGTAGGCGTGGGTGTGTCGGGCTCCACGGACTTCCACTGCGCGGTGAGGGTGGTGTCGCTTGCGGGCATCGTGTAAGAAGCACCTGCGGCGAGCTTAGAAGAGCCCCAGCCGTCGAACTGCCAGCCTTCCGCCGCCTTGGGTGCCGCGGGAAGGTTGCAGGTAGCGCCCGCTTCGAGCGTCTGCGCCGCGGGGACCGAGGCATCTGCTGCCGCATGATCGCCGAGGGCGAACGTCAAAGTGTACGTCACGGGCACGGGCGTTGACGTTTTCCACAGCGCCGTAAAGGTGGTATCCTTTGACAAGGTATACTTTGCGCCTTCGGCATAGGTCGCGGCGCCGTCGTTCCAACCGTCGAATGCCGAACCGCTCTTTTGGAACGTGTTCTCAGGGAGCGTGATCTCGGTCCCCGCATCGACGGAGATGGGAGCGGGAGGGGTGCCGGTGGCATCCGTTCCGCCCACGAAAGTTGCCGTTGCGGTCACGGTCACAGGCGTCTCTTCTTTCTTGTTGCAGGCGGTAAACGCCAAGCAGAGCGCCATTGCGAACGCGCACACAAGATAGAGCAACCGTCGCATCGTCTTGTGTTTCATGATTTTATCCTCCATACTATTTTTTACCGTTCTTTATGACGGGATTTGATGAATTTTTTCGCCCGATGCCTTATTTGCGGGTGAGGGTGAACGTTTGGGTCTCCTCATTCAAAGTGAGGGTGTAAGTGCCGTTGAAATCGCTGGGGCGGGTGACGGGGTCGCCGTTTTCGTCCGTTTCCGTGACGGTCGCGTTGACCGTGAGCGTGTAGCTGCCGTCTGCTTCCTTGACAAAGGTTGTATTGACCTCTTCGGAGCCGTTCGACGTCTGAAAGAGGATGTGAATGGAAGAGACCGATTCGTCCTTTTGCTTGGTGACGACGGCGATGTTGCCGTTGCCGTCGGTGTAGATGACGATCGCCGAGGCGAGCTCCCATGTGTAGGAGAAGGCCGTGTCGCTCTCGATGCGGATGGTGACGGCGTAGGTGTCGTTCCGCCAAGAGACCTTAAAGGTGTAGAGCGTGTCGCTCACTTTGGTCAGATACCAGCCCGAGGTCGACATTTCGAGACCGTTGCCGTTGGGGCCCGTGATGCCGTCGACATTTTTGAGAACGCCGTTGGCGACGATGTAGTTGCCCTCTTCGATGGTGATCGTGGAGCCGTCTGCGGCCGTATAGGAACGGGTGACGACGATCTTGGTCTTGGTGTAGGTGAACGTTCTGTTTGCGTAGAAGGTCACGGCGTAGATGTAACCTTGGTAGCTGAATTTGGTGCGGTAGTTGGAATAATCAAAGGTGATGTCCTCGCCGTTGAACTTGCCCGCCGTGGAGCCGAACGTGACGGTGAGGGTCTCGCCCGCGACGGTCGTGCCCGTGTAGCTGAGCGTGGCGCCCGCTTCCGCAAAGGTGTATTGTCCGCCGTCGATCTCGGTGAAGTCCGCGCCGACGAGCAGACCGTTCTCCATGCGGAGTTGGTTGTCGAGGAGCACAAAATTCACCGTGAGAGATTCATATTCGAACCAGCAGACGTCGAATCCGCCTTCCACACGCTTGTAGAGGCCGAAATAGGTCTCGTTGTACATGATGCGGTCGCCGATTTCGAGCTTGGCGGCGGGGTTGGTCGTGTCGTACCATGTTTCCGCCTCGTCGGCCTTGACGCGGAGGGAGACGGCATAGCGCTGCCAGCCTTCGCCCTCTTCGGCGAACTTGATGCCCGCTTCAAAGCTGTCGACATAGACGCGGAGAGCGAGCACGCCGTCGAATGCGAGGCCCGTGAGCACGGGAGGCTCGCCGTGAATGGTGATGACGAATTCGAGAGGGGTGACGTTGACCTCATCCTCGTCGGTGATGCGGCCGCATTCGTAGAAGGCACGCGCCGCGATGCTCTCCACGGAGCCGAACGTCACTTTGACGAGACCGAAGTTCCGCGCGAAGGCCAGCGTTTCCACACTGCCGACGGTGAAGAGCTCTGCCTCGGTGAGGGCGCATTCGTAGAAGGCCGCCTCGCCGATCCTCTCTATCGCGGTGCCGAACGCGACGCTCGCAAGGGCGGAGCAGCCGCGGAAGGCGTTTTTGCCGATCTCGGTGACACCGTTGAGGTCGACGGAGACGATGTAGGAAAGGCCGTTGAACACGCCGTCTGCGATCGCCGTGACGCCCTCGGGAATGACGACAGAGACGTTTGCGGGGTCGGTGTCCTTGTTGTTGTAGCTCACGAGCACGCCGTCCTTGACCTCGAATTCGGGTTTCTCGGCCTGTTCCGCCGCGCTTGTGACAAATTGCGCATAGCCGTCGGGCTGGCTCGGGGTAGGGGTGGCGAAGGCCGCACGGTAGGCCGCTTCGCAGCCGTCGGGGACATAGATCTTGAAATTGCCCTTGATCCAGCGGAACACATCTGCGCCGAGCGTGGGAGGGGTCTGCGACTTGAAAACGGCGGTCTTGATCGAGGACCCGCCCGAGACACTGCTGTTTTCAAAGGCATAGTCGCCGATGCGTTCGAGCGTCGTGGGGAAGGTCACCGATGTGACGGAGATGTCCTTGAATACGCCGTTTGCGATCTCTTTGACTCCCTCGGGGATGTCGATGACGCTGTTTGTGCCGAGATATTGCGTCAGAACGCCGTTCTCGATGACGAAGCCGTCCTCAAAGACGGAGAACGTGCCGTCCGCGAGGTCGATATTGAGGGCGAGCCGACCCTCTTCAAAGAAAGTAATGATGACCGTATAGCTGGTTTCGCTCCCTTCCACGGGATCGATGACGTAGAACCCGATCTGCTCGTTCTCCGCACTGCCGTCGGGAGAGTAGGAGGCGCCGCCGTAGCCGTCGAGATAGAGCGTGGCGGGACCGTCGCAGATGTATTCCCCCGCTTCGTTGTGGCGGATGAGGAAGAGGTACGCAGTCTGTTCTCCCTGCGAGACCGCCTGTGTGATGAAGTAGAAGCCGTCGCCGCTGTCGGGAAGGAACACCATCTCGGGGTCATCCGCGTCGGGATCGGCGTAGAAGATGATACCCTCGGCGCGAAGTTCGAGCTCCTCGTCGTCCGTTTCGGGGTCGGAGAGGATGTCGTACAGCGCGGCGTTGCCGTAGCCGTCCGGCACGAGAAGGGTATCTTCGACGCTCTGGTTGTAATAGTAGTAGAATTCCCCGGCGTAATCAAAGTTGTACTCCATGAAGAAGCCTTCCACCGTCTGACCTTCGCCGATGTCGACGGGCTGGATGACGAGAGTGAAGTACATCTCGATCTCCCTGCCGTCCCCGGGGAACATGCCGTGGAGATAGTAATCTTGCGTCTTTTCGTTGAATTCATAGGTGCAGGCGTAATTTTCAAAGCGGTCACCGTCCTGTTCGGGCATCGCCAAGACGCCCATGCCGTAGCCGTCGAGGGCGAGCATGACGGCCGCGTAGACCGCATCGTCGTAGCCGTATTCGGGACTGTAATAGAGGGGATCGAGGTAGAGATAGGTGCCCGCCTCTTCGCCGCGATAGCGGAAGAGCCGATCGCCCGCTTCGGAATTGTACAATCTGCCGTAGACGGTGTCGCCGTCGATCTCCACGCTGAATTCCGCCGTGCCCGCATCCTCGTTGATTTCGAGGAAGCCGCGATATTCCACGCCGCCGCGCACGAGGGTCGCCGCGCCGAGGCCCGTCATGTTGCGGCGGACTTTTACGGTGTCGCCGCTCTCCGCGTCGTCTGTGTAGATGTCCTCGATGACGGGATAGAGCGTGAGGTCCTCCTTGACGACGACCTCGCTCCCGAAGGCATAATCTCTGCCGTTGCCCGTGCGGGAAGAGCAGTAGGAAATTGTCCTCTGCGTCGGATCGGCGTTTTCGGGCGTGCGTACGGTGAGGGTCTGCCCCCACACGACGGACTGCGTCGTGTTGTCGTCGGCATAGGTCACGGTGAAAGTTCTGAGTTCATAGTAGGCCGAAAGGGCGAGCCCGCTCTCCGCGACGGTGCCCGAGGGGACCGCGCCGTCGTGCTCGCATGCGGTGTACTTGCTCTCGTCGGGATTGCGGCACTGCGCCGTGCTCCCCACGATCGCCGAGAAAGAGCTCTCGTCGCCCTTGACAAAGTTGCCGCTGTTGCTGTCCTCTTCCACATACACCGTCTGCGTGACGGTCGCGTTCCAGATCGCATAGAGCGTGGCATCGGCGCGGAGGGAGAAGGTGTCGCCCGCGCGGTAGCTCGTGCCGCTGTTGTCCTTGGCCGTGTTGTAGCCGACGAATTCCGCCGTCGCCGAGACAAATCCGCATGCGGGCAGCTTGATCTGCGCGTTGTATTTCCCCGTAAGAGAGGCCATCTCGCCCGTCGCCGCCGTCGCAAGACCCTTGTCGAACGTCAGCGCGTACGCGGCGATCTTATAATAGACCTTTAAGACGATGCCGCTCCTGTCGAGGGTGGCAGTGGAGACGGAACCCGCCGCCGCGGGGTCGGCCGCGTAGCCGGGGATCTCCTTGGCTTCCGCCGTCACCGTGGCGCCGAGCACGTCTTTTCCCGAACGCGTCAGCGTGCTGTCGAGGGCAAAGCTGCCGTCCGTCTGCTCCAACCAGTGCTCTTCGCTGTATGAAACCAGCCACCGCGCCGTCACGGTAAAGTCGTGGTCGGGCGCAACCGTCGATTCCGTCACTGCCTCGCCGCCGAGATAGTAGCCGCCGAATTCAAAGTCGGTGGCGGGCAATTCCACGGCCATAAGATCGCCGTAGAAGGTTGAACCCGCCTCCACGTCGAGCGTGTCCCGCCTGCCCGTGAGCACGAGGTCGACCGTGGCGGAGACGGTTTTTGCGTTGTTACACCCCGCAAACGCCGCTGCGGCCGAGAGCGCAAAGAGTACGATGAAGAGCTTTGTGAGAAGATTCCGTTTCATGTTACCTGCCAAATATAAGTGGATTTTATATCATATATAAGCTATTATGATAGTTATATTACATTTTATTATATATTATACCCCCCCCCGTATGCAGTTGTCAAACGTTTTGACCCTCTTTTTTGTGTAATTTTATTGAAAAGATCATTGCAAGGCCTACCCCCTTTGGGGAAGAATTTTGCATTCTGCTAAGAGTTGATAACTCTTAGCGCAAAATTCTTTTCGCATTTGCCCATATGCAACGG
>CANREK010000102.1 GCA_947629605.1 uncultured Clostridia bacterium
GTCCGTATTCGCCCCGCGAGATTCTTCGGAATTGCCCCCGTACTCTCTATGAGCCCCGTGGCTCAGAATGACGCGGGGCGACCACAGCATGAGCGCAGAGGCATATTTGCTTCCGTGGGTTTGCTGGGATGCTTCACATACATTCAGCATGAGCGCACGGCGGCACGCCGTGCGCCTTGGGCGTGACATGAGCACCCGCCGCTCACTCTGGGCACGGCGGCATGCCGCTTCCCCCGCTTACCTTTTCTATTCTATCACGCAACCAAAAAAAAGTAAAGAAAAAATCCCCGCGGGCGCCGATTTCAAGGCACCCGCGGGGCGTGTTTCTGTATTTATTTCACTTCGGGAAGCGTCACGCTCTGTCCGCCGTAGGTGTAGGAAGTTACAGTCCTCTGTGTTGCAAAAAAAGTTGATGTGTCATACTTGGAAGTCGAGATCATCGCTTTCAGTCTCCCATCTTTGAACTTCCATATCAGATTTTGATCACTATCGCAATAACTCCCACTCGTTTCATTGTATTGAAACTCCGAAAACATCATATCCTCATACTGATCACGCCAGGCTTGGAACGCTGAACGAAAATCGCACAGCGTGAGTACAGTCTCGCTCGGCGTGGATGTTTCCCATTCTCCTTGATCGTTTTTTTGATACATTACTTTCGTTTCCATGTCAAAATATGCGTCCATGTTGAGTGCAATGCCAATCATTTCATATTGTTCTCTGACTTGTCCGAGATAACTTTCCGAGCCCTCGGTCGTTTGGGTCAAATGAAGCAAATTTCCGCAAATAACGGTCGTCTGCGTCTGCTTGTAGGTGAATTCTTGATGGTTGATTGTTCCGGACATCGTTACGGTGATGTCCGCTTTTACATTTTCAAACTTTTCCATCGAGAAAGCGGCCATCCACTCCTCTTTTGTCACGACATCCGAAACGAGTTCCTCGGGAGAAACTTCTTTCTCTTCCTCCTTTTCGTTCTCCGTCTCTCCCGTGGTCTTATCTCCCTCAGTCTCTCCCGTGGTCTTGTCGCCTTCCGTCCCCTCTGTCGTCTGCCCGTCCGCGGGAGGATTTTCCTTTTCTGTCGTACAGCCCACAAACGCCACGCACATCATGACCGCAAGCAAGAGCACAGTTAGCTTCCACATTGTCTTTTTCATTTTGTTTCTCCTTACCAAAATATTAGTGTGCATTCATTATAAATGATAATTAGTGGTGTGTCAACCGTTTTTAGTAAATTTGTAGTATATTTTTATGTATGGAGAAAAATATTACTATGAACCGACTGCGGAGTTTACGCGAGGACAGGGATTTGAGACAGATCGATGTTGCGGCGGCAACGGGGATCGACCAAAGATCCCTCTCCAACTATGAGACGGGAAAGACGAATCCCGACGCCTATGCGATCGTGACGCTTGCGGAATTCTTTGGCGTGACGTGCGACTATCTGTTGGGCGTCACGGAGCGCAACCTTGCCAATGTGGATGACATTTTAACCGAGCTTGAAGATATCAAATCCCGTATCGACACGGTGGAAAAATATTTGAGAAAACAGTGAAACGGCTCCCGCGGGAGCCGTTTTTTTGATAGTTATTGCGCGTTTTAACGCATTTTAAGCGCATATGCCAGATTATGCTGAGAGGGCGCAAAAAAATGTTGCTCCGTAGGTTTGCTGGGATGCTTCACGTTCGTTCAGCATGAGCGCACGGCGGCACGCCGTGCGCCTTTGGCGTGACACGAACCCCCGCCGCTCACTCTGGGCGGGCCTCGCCGTTGGCGAATTGGGCGAAGTAGAGGGTGCGGTAGAAGCCGCCGGCGGCGAGAAGTTCCGCATGCGTGCCCCGTTCGATGATGGCGCCGTCCTTCATCACCAAGATCATGTCCGCATTCTTGATGGTCGAGAGCCTGTGGGCGACGACAAAACTCGTTCTCCCCTCCATGAGTTTTTGGAAGGCGTCCTGCACCAAAAGTTCGGTACGGGTGTCGATATTGCTCGTCGCCTCGTCCAAAATGAGCATGGGCGGGCGGCAGAGCATGACGCGGGCGATGCAGAGGAGCTGTTTCTGTCCCTCGGAGAGGTTGCCCTCTTCGCCGAGCACCGTGTCGTATCCCTTGGGAAGGCGCAGAATGAATGCATGGGCGTGGGCGGCGAGGGTGGCATTGATCATCTCCTGTTCGGTGCAATCTGTCCCCATGCAGAGATTTTCCCTGACGGTCGCCCGTTTCAGCCAAGTGTCCTGCAACACCATGCCGAAATTCTCCCTGAGCGACTGCCGCGTGACCGTCCGGATGTCCTGCCCGTCCACGAAGATGGCCCCCTCGTCAACGTCGTAGAAGCGCATGAGGAGATTGATAAGCGTCGTCTTTCCGCACCCCGTGGGGCCGACAATGGCGACCCGCATGCCCGCTTTGACGGAGATATTCATATCTTGAATGAGCGGGCGGTCCTTCTGATAGGAGAAGGAGACGTCGCGGAGCTCCACGTCGCCCTTGACGGCTTCGAGCGCGGGAAGGCCTTGGTCCGAGCTCTCCTCGGGCTCCTCGATGAAGGCAAACAGCCGTGCTGCGCAGGCGAGGGCGTTTTGGAATTCGGCAATGACTTCGGAGATCTCGTTGAACGGCTTGGTATATTGATTGGAGTAGGACAAAAACGTCGTGAGGTTCCCCGCCGTGAAGGGGGCGGCCGTGCCCGCCGTGGCGATGGCGAGGAAGGCCCCGACGAGGGCGACGAGGGCGTAGACGACGGAATTCACAAAGCGGGTGACGGGGTTCGTCGTCGAGGAAAAGAAGAGGGCGGAGAGAGATTTTTTGCGCAATCCCTCGTTCAAACCGTCATATATGTGCTCATTTTCGTCCTCATGGGTGTAGGCCTTGACGACTTTGAGCCCCGCGATCATCTCGTCCGCAAAGGCCGTCTGCTCCCCTCTCGCCTCGGCCTGTGCACGGAACATCTTATAGGTGCGCGAGGCGATGAATCTCGCCGCAAGGAGAGAAAGCGGTGTCACGAGGAGCACGACGAGGGCGACTTCCCACCGCATGATGAACATGATGACGAGCACGCCCAAGATGGTCGCCGCGCCCGTAAAGAGCTGGGTAAATCCGAGGAGCAGGCCGTCGGAGAACTGCTCCGCATCCGCCAAAATGACGGAGGAGACGTCGCCGTACGCGCGGTTGTCGATGTAACTGAGGGGCAGAACTTCGATTTTTCGGAAGGCGTCCCTGCGGACTTCGGCGAGGACATGGTAGGCGATGCGGTTGTTGGAGAGGGAGAGGATGAACTGTCCCGCGACTGTCGCGGCGATGCAGAGGCCGATGTAGAGGAAGTAGCGGTAGAGATAGGTAAAATCCATGACCCGCTTGCCCGCCGCATTCAACGTGTAGACGAGGCCGTCGATGGCCTTACCGATGAAGTAGGGCCCCATGATCTGCCCCGCGACGGAGAGAATGGCCGCCGCCATCGTGAGAACAAGCCACGGCGTGTAGGGTTTCAGACGAATCAAGATCTTGCGGAGCGTGGAGCCTTTCATGCCTCTTCACCCCCTTGCGATGCGTTGATTTCGCGATATAAGTTGCAATTTTTCAGAAGTTCGGCGTGCGTGCCGATGCCCGCGACCCTGCCCTCTTCGAGCACGACGATCTTGTCGGCGCTCCGCACGGAGGCCGTGCGCTGGGAGACGAGGAAGGTGGTACAGCCGAGCGTCTTTAAGGCGGCGCGGAGGCGGGCGTCCGTCGCGTAGTCGAGCGCGGAGGAGCTGTCGTCCAAGATCAGAATTTCGGGGTCACGCACGAGGGCGCGGGCGATCGAGAGGCGCTGGCGCTGTCCGCCCGAGAGGTTCTTCCCCTCCTGCGCGATCTCGCCATCGAGGCCCCCCTTGGCCGCGAGCACGTCCTCCGCCTGTGCAATCTTGACGGCGCGGAGCAATTCCTCCTCCGTGGCCTCGCCGTTCCCCCAAAGGAGATTGGAGCGGATGGTGCCTTGGAAGATGAGAGCCTTTTGCGGCACGACGGCGACACGGGTGCGAAGGACTTCCCTGTCGATGGCGTCGACATTGGCACCGCCGATGCATACCGTCCCCTCTCCCGCGCGGTAGAAGCGGGGAATGAGGCTGACGAGCGTGCTTTTTCCCGCACCCGTCCCCCCTAAAATGCCGACGGTCTCCCCCCTCTTCACCGAAAAATCGATGTCCGTGAGCGAGGGCGCCCCGCCGCCGCGATAGGTAAAGGTGACGTGGTCGAATGCAACGGCGACATCACCCCCTTCGGCCTCTTCGGGAAGGAACCGATTCGGTTCGGCGGGAAGGTCGAGCACGCCCTCGATGCGGCGGTCGGCCGACATCGCCTTCGCGACGATGTAGATGAAGTGGGCGAGCTTGACGAGTTCGGTCAAAATAATGGAGATATAGAAGTAAAGCGCGATGACATCGCCCTGTTCGAGGGCGCCGATGCTCACCCTGAGCCCACCGACATAGACGAGCAGAATGACGGCCAAATTGACGAAGCAGAAGGTCAGGGGATTGGTGATGGCGGAGATCCTGCCCGCCTTTTTCTGCGCGGCGCAAAGGTCGTCATTGCGCTCATCAAAGACGGCGAGCTCCTTCCCCTCGCGGCAGAAGGCGCGGATGACGCGCACGCCCTGCAAATTCTCACGCACGGAGAGGTTGACGCCGTCGAGTTTTTCCTGCACTTTTTTGTAGAGCGGGGTCGTTGCATACATGACGGCGGCGATGACGATCGTGAGCAGAGGAATGAGGATGAGGAACACCAAACCGGCATATAAGTCCACAAAAAATGCCATGATGGCGGCGCCGAACACGATGATCGGCGAACGGAGCAGAAGGCGCAGCGTGTGGTTCACCCCCGCCTCCACCTGCGTGATGTCGCTCGTCATGAGGGTGATCATCTGCGGCGTGCCGATGGCGTCGATATCCTCATAGCTCAATGATTGTAACTTTTTGAAGAGGCGGGAGCGCATCTCCGCCGACGTTCCGACGGCCGCCTTCGCCGCAAAATATTGGGCGATGAGCGCGAACATGAGCCCCGCCGCCCCGAAGGCAACGAGGAGGAGCATGCCGTGCAGAATGTAGGACTTGTCGGAATTTGCGATGCCGACGTCGACGATGTGGGCGACGATGAGCGGCACGACGAGCTCCATGCATGCTTCAAACAGCTTAAAGAGAGGCGCAAGTACGGCCTCTTTTTTGTACGTTTTCAACGCTTGAC
>CANREK010000103.1 GCA_947629605.1 uncultured Clostridia bacterium
TGGTATACCCATTCTACCCCCCCCCTCCGCTTTGTCAAGCGTTTGAATGTATTTGCTGTGATTATAATTTTTTATAGGTTCTATTGATTTTGCTTATAGTTTGGAAAAGAATTGAAAAAGAACCCCCTCCCGCCCCGCGCGCATTCTTATTGCACTAAGCGCGGCACGAGCGCCCTTAGGCGCGAAGTAGGAGGAACGCAGTCTATGAGAGTATGTCCGAAGCATCTCGCCGCACAGTAGTCCGTATTCGCCCCGCGAGATTCTTCGGAATTGCTTCCATACTCTTTATGAACCCCGTGGCTCAGAATGACGCGGGGCGACACATACTCCGCCCGTTTGCCGGGATTCTTCGCTACGCTCAGAATGGGCGGCGGGCCCCTTGGCTCCCCCTCGAGGGGGAGCTGTCACGCGCCCTTGCGTGACTGAGGGGGTGTCATTCTAAATCGCCCCGCCACAATTTTTAATTTTTCATTTTTAATTTTCAATTCGTATTCACGCAAAGCGGCGGCGGGCGCAAATTGCGCCCGCCGCCGCTCATTTCATTTTTCAACAATTCTTATTTCTTTTTCTTTTTGAGTTTTCCGATGCCGAGGACTTCGGCGATCTTTTTCCCGACGCCGATGTTGAGCGCGAGGAAGATGACGATGAACACGGCGTTGGCAAGCGCCTGCCATTGGGGCGAGACCGTCACGCCGAAAAACCTCAATTCATACCCGAACTGCCCCGCCACGTCGGCGACGAGCGATTCCACCCCCTCGATGCCGAGCGAGGAGACGTAGCTGCCGAGTTCCTTGATGGGCGTCTCCATAAAGGCGTACCGCAGCAGGGCGCACCCGTGCGTTCCGGGGATGAACATGCAGACGTTCTCCACCCACTGCATCTTGGCGGGAAGCAGTCCGAACGGCATATAGGCGCCGATGAGGAAGCCGATCGCCGTCGAGAAGATCGCCACGATGCTCGCCATGGTGGCCTCTTTTTTGACGAAGGAAGCCACAAACACCGTCATGAGCGTCGCCGCGACCGTCGTATAGAGGAGCACGGCGATGATGGTCATCACGTTGGCAAAGGTGAGCATGAACTCCCCCATGCAGACGAGATAGAGGGCGCAGACGATCAAAAAGATGAGGCAGATGATCATCGTGACGGTGAAGTTAAAGAGGAAATAACTGCCGATGAGGATATTTCTGTGAATGGGCGAGGAGGCGAAGTCGCGGTTGACGCCGTTCTCCTTGTCCTGCACAAAGACGTTGTTGGTTTGAAGCGACACGGTGATGACGGAGATGGCCGTGATCCCCGAGAGCATCCACGAATCGATGACGGCCGCGATGTATCTGTGGAGTTCATCCGTCAGCGTGAGGCCCGCGGGCAGGTTCCTTTCGACCATGTCGAGTTCCATCCCCCGCAAAAAGAAGATATACACGACAAAGATGATGACGGGCACGAGGAGCGTGTACAAAACGCGCACCTTGTTCTTGAAAAACACCAAGAGGTGCCGCCGCGTGAGTTGGAAGAAGATATCCGCCGTTCTTGTCTTTTGCTCAGCCATTTTCTCCCCCCGCAAGTGTCATATTTTTGCCCGTCACATTGAGAAAGACGTCGTCCATGTCCCCCTTCAAAAGCTCGAAATCGGTGATATAAGTGCCGAATTTTTGCAGAACTTCCTTGGCATCCTCCCCGCCGTGCGTGTCGATGCGGTAGCATCCCCTCTCGGCGTCGTAGGAATAGCTCCTCTTTGCCGCTTCGAGCGCCGCCTCAAAGGCGGTATCCTTTGCCCTGTGGCAGATGATCCTGTCGCTCGAATAGAGATTTTTGAGCTCGTTGGGCGTGCCGTGGGCGATGATGTGCCCCTTGTCCATGATGACGACATCCTGCGCCTTGTCGGCCTCTTCGAGGTAATGGGTGGTGAGAAACACCGTCATGCCCGTCTCGGAGCGGATGCTGTCGATGAGTGACCACACGGCAAGCCTCGTCTTGGGGTCGAGGCCCGTCGTCGGTTCATCGAGGATGAGAAGGCGGGGCCGATGCACCATTGCACGGGCGATGTCCACCCGCCGCATCTGCCCGCCCGAGAGGTTCCTGATGGGCTTATTGAGAATGGGCGAAAGTTCCAGAAGGCGGATGATCTCGTCGAGATTCCGCCTCTTTTCCTCCTTGGAGAGGGAATAGAACGCCGTGCGGATCTCGAGATTTTCCTTGACCGTGAGTTCCTTGTCGAGCACGCTCGTCTGAAACACGATGCCGATGTCCTTTTTGATGGCGCTCGCGGACTTGTCGAGGTCCAGCCCGCCCACGGTGATGGTCCCCGCATCCTTGGGGAGAATGTTGCAGATGATGTTGATCGTCGTGCTCTTCCCCGCGCCGTTGATGCCGAGAAAGGCGAACAGCGACCCCTTTTTGACGGTAAAAGAGATGTCATCCACCGCCTTCAAGTCGCCGTACGACTTGCTCAAATGTTCAATGGAGAGCGCGATATCTTCGTCCATTTTTGCCTCCTTGCATGCTTGCGATCTCTCAAATTCGCAACATATGTATCATTTTTTTGCATTGCGGTTGACTTTGCCCCAGCTCGGTTTGCTCATTGCGCCGATCGCGAGCGTGACGGAATAGAGGAACAGGAACAGGGGGAAGAGGAGAACGGCCGACATGAGTTCCCGCCGCCGCTTTGCGCCAAGCTTCTTGTAGTCGGACAGCACCAAAAAGAGCGCTTGCAGATATCCGAAAAAGAGGAACAGCCCCACGATGATCGCGCCGCCTATGATGACGGTGTTCCAAAGGGAATGGTAGTAATAGGAGACGGGCTGCATCGTGAGTGTCATGCCTCCATAGGCCGCAAAGCCGAGGAAGGTGAAGTGATAGATGTAGTACGCGGGCACCCACACGGCGAGCAAGATCGTCAAAAAGTTAAAGATATACGTCAAAAACATCTCGATGTAGGAGAATCTTCCCGTCGTAAAGAACTTGCCGACCATGGTCATGAGGCGGGTCTTTAAGAGCTTCATCCCCCCGCTGCCGATGCGCTTGTTGCGGTTGAGGGTATCCTTGAAGGAAGAGGGCATATCCTCGTAGACGACGGCATCCTCCACAAAGTGCCCCTTGTAGCCGTCGAGCATGCGGTTGAAGTTGAATTCCGCATCGTCGGAGATGCTCTCGCAGTCGTACCCGCCGCATTCTTTGAGCATCCTCACGGACATCATGGCGCCGCTTCCGTTGACATGGGCGGCGATGCCGAGGCGCTCCCTCACCCTGCTCCCGTAGCGGGAATCAAAGCTGTAAAAGAGCGTACATGCCTTGGTGTAGAAGTTCTGCGTCGCGTTGATGGCGCCCTCGTAGGGGCGGGCAAAATCCACGCCCGATTGATAGGCATCGTTCATGAGCGACGAGAATTCGGGATTGATGAGGTTGTCCGCATCGAGGTGGATGACGATGTCATAGGGATCCTCGGTGAGGTTCATGATGTGCTCGATCCCGTGCTTCAAGGGGTAAAGCGCCATGCGGTGGGCGGGGTCGGGGTCGTTGAGTTCGAGAACGATGGCCCCCGCTTCCCGCGCAAGGCGGGCGGTGTCGTCGGTGCAGTTGTGGGCGACGACAAAGACGTCAAACTTCTCCCGCGGGTATTTCTGCCCCTCGATGACGCCCTTCACCGTGTTGTAGATGACATCCCCCTCGTTGTGGGCGGGAATGAGGTAGGCGATCCTGCCCTTTACTTCGCTCTTGGGAAAGGTCTTTTTCTTCACAAAGGAAGCGCAGACGTAGAAGAGCTGCAAGAGAACGGGGATCGCGATGACGATGAGAACGATGTAATTGATGATACTCAGTACACGGTACAAGATTTCATACCACATGATGTACCTCCGCTTGTTTTTTCCTGTATTTCTCTCTTTCGGCGGCAACATTTCAATCATGCGCCACCACAATTTTTCATTTTTGATTTTTAATTTTGAATTTCGTCCGCCCGTTTCACCGCCACGACCCTGTAAATCGGCAGCCCCTTGGCCGAAAAGTTGGCCTCGTACTCGGTGACGATGTTCTCCTCCGCATAGGGGCTGTTGTGGAGATCGTGCGTGATCTCCGTGAGCGAAAATCCCGCTTCCTCATATCGGTTGAGGGAATACGCAAAGAACTCGAAGCTGTCCGTCTTTTGCTCGATTTTCCCGCCGTTTTTGAGCAATAAGTCGTAAATTTTCAGAAAACGGGCGGATGTCAGACGCTGTTTTTCCCGACTCTTTTCGGGCAGCGGCGTCGAGAAATTGAGGTAAATTTTGCCGATGCTGTGGGGCGGAATGTAGCACTCCAAGATCTCGGCGGGAATGTTGAGAAAGCGGACATTGTTGAGCCCCGCGGCCATCGTCCGCTCCATGGCGGTGAGGATGACGTTGGTGCAGAGCTCCACGGCGAGAAAGTTTTTGTCCTGCTCCCGCGCCGCCTTTTGGAGGAGGAATCCGCCGTTGCCGCTGCCGACTTCGAGCTCCACGGGGTTGTCGTTGCCGAAGATCGCGGAATAGTCGAGCAAAAAGCGGTAATTTTCGGCCGCTTCTTTGAGGTTTTTGCAAGGCTTCCCGCGGGCGAGAAGCAGGTCCGCGCATGCCTCCATCCTCGGTTCCAAATGTCTCTTTTTCCGCATGCGCATAATGCTGTCTCCTTGTTTTGCACGATTTCTTTTGCTTCGCCTACGGCAAAATGCAAAGCCGCTCATTCTGAGGGAGCGTAGCGAACCGTCGCCGCAGTAGGCCCTACCCCCTACGGGGGGAGGGTGGATTTGCGTTAGCAAAGACGGATGGGGGGTTATGGTGGGCATTATCCCCCCACCACCGCCTGCGGCGGAGCCTCCCCCCAAAAGGGGTAGGCCTTGACGGAACACCATGCTGCCGTGGGTCTAACGGGATTCTTCGCCTACGGCTCAGAATGAGCGGCGGGTGATTGGAATGACACCCCCTCAGTCACGCAAGGGCGCGTGACAGCTCCCCCTCAAGGGGCAGCCAAGGATCCCCTTTCCCTTGCCCACCCCTCGAGGGGTGGGTGTCGAGCGTAGCGAGACGGAAGGGGTGTTGTTCCTACTCCCTGCGCGCGGCAGGGTCTCCCTGCCTAAGCGCACTCAATTTGCAACGCTACCGCAGGCTTAATGTCCTTGCAAAGTGCCTTACGAAACAAGATGATTGATGCACAAAGCACGTTCGCTCGAACAGT
>CANREK010000104.1 GCA_947629605.1 uncultured Clostridia bacterium
CAATCGCGTCATGGTGAGCGTAGTCGAACCATCACCGCAGCAAGCCCTACCCCCTACGGGGGGAGGGTGGATTTGCGTTAGCAAAGACGGATGGGGGGATTATTGTGGCTAGCCCCCCACCACCGCCTACGGCGGAGCCTCCCCCCAAAAGGGGTAGGCCTTGGAAATAAGGCAATCTTTCGACACGCGCTTCGCGCCGCTCAGAATGACGCGGGGCGCCAAGGGAAAGCGTTGCCCACCTCCCCTTGATCCCCCTCCTCGGGAGGGGGCATTCTTTACCACAATTTTTAATTTTTCATTTTTAATTTTTCATTTTTAATTTTTCATTTTTCATTCCAAAAACCCCGCCCGAGCGGGGGCTCGGGCGGGGAATTCTGCCAAACATCGATCTTCCGAAAATCAATCGGCGAGGAACCGTTCAAACAGCGCCTTGAACTGCGCCGCGCTGTATTCCGCATCATCATAGTCGTCGCGGTTGACAAGGGCGCCGTCGTGAATGTAGCCTACCGCCCCCTCACGGTCGATGACGATGGTCACGGGATATGCTTCCACGCCGAACCGCTCCGCGAGGCCGATATCCATCGCGACGGGGAAGGTCAACTTTCTGTCGTTGAAATACCTCTGCACATCCCTCTCGGTCTCGATACCGTTCATGCCGTCGGGGTCGTCGATGGCGATCAGAGCGACTTTGTCCGCATAGTCCTTGTAGGCCGCTTCGAGCCCGGGGAATTCATACTCGCAGAAGGAGCACGAGGTGTCCCAGAAGTTGAACACGACGATCTCGTGGGTCTCTAAAAGTCCCGAGAGTGTGAGCATTTCGGCCGCCTGTGCGTTGGTTTGAAGGGTTTGGATGGTGAAATCGTTCATGACGGAGTTGAGCACATACTTTGTGGAAGCGTCGGGCTGCTCCATGATGAGCGAGGCCGTCAGGGTGACGTCCAAGACGGGATTCTGCCAACTGACGGTGTAGCTCGCCTGCGCGGTGTAGCCCTTGGGCGCGGTGCCGTCGACGAGTTTGACGGTGTATTCCTTGGGGAGAAGGGGCACGATGGCCGCGCCGTTGCGGAAGGTCCCCGTCCCGACGGAAGTGTTGGTCTCGTCAAAGATCTCATAGCGGATGTCCGAGAACTTGATGAGGTCACCGTTCGTGCGGACAAGGCGGAATTGATACTGCGTGGGCTCGTTGGGATCGAGCTTGGGAATGGGCGTCACTTCGTTTCTTGCGTCGCAACGGCTGCAAGCGCGGTATTTGGAGCCCGCCTCGTCGAATGTGGCGGCCTTTTCTACCGTGAAATAGGAATTCCAATCGTGGCCGAGCGCAGCGACATCGCGGGTGCCCTCCTCTTCGCAGCGGCCGCAGACGACCGCCTCGACGCCGCCTTCGGTGCAGGTGGGTTCCGTCTCATACGCAACGTGCGTCCAAGTGTGCCCGAGCGCGGGGAGAACGTCCTCCACTTCCTGCTGGCAGTCGGGGCAATAGACGATGCGGAGCCCGTCCTCGGTGCAGGTGGCGGAGCTTATGAGCTTCCGCATATTTTTATCGAGAATGGTGTGACCCTTGGCGGGGACATCGCGCTCGTCCGTCGCGTCGCCGCGGACACAGGAGACCTTTTCCCTTCCCCCCTCCGTGCAGGTGGGCGTCTTGATATAGGAGCTGTGCACCCATTCGTGCCCGAGCGCATCGACGGGGCGGGTGACGGTCTCGTTGCAGATCGAGCAGACGCCGCTCTCTTCCCCCTCCAAGGTGCAGGTGGGAGCCTTGGTCTGCGTCCATTCCGCAACGTTGTGGTCATGGGGCTCCTCCCTCTCACCGCAGGCGGCAAGGGCGGGAAGGCACGCCGAAGTGCAGAGCACGGCGCCGAGAAGCAGCGCTATGGTTTTTTTCATGATCTACCTCCAAAGAATAGAAATTCTTATGAACTCTTTTCTTCTATTCTATTTGTCAAACTGAAATTTGTCAAGCGCAGACGGGTGGGTTTTTATGGATTTCACCCCTTTTTCATGCGGAAAGCGTGCATTTTTTGCGTGGCGGGGCGCGGAATGGGACAGGCGCGGGCGGAATTTTCTCGGCAGCGACCCTCAAAACAGTTGCCGAACCCCGACCGATATGCTATAATGAGAACAAATAGATCGTTCGGAGGTCATCATGAAAAAGAGGATCGTCAAAGTTTTTGCGCTTTTGTTTTCTTTCTGTTTCGCGCTCGGCGCTTTGGCGCTTTCGGCATGCGGCAACGATGAGGGCGGCAACGTGACGTATACGGTCACGGTCTCCTGCGAGGAATCGCTCATTTTGGGCGGGCTCAACGTGCAGATCAAGGATGAAAGCGGCAAGGTCGCGGGCGAACAGGGCATCAAGAACGGTGCGGCGTCCTTCACCCTCGCAAAGGGGACCTACTCCGTCGGGCTCACCGAAAAGGCAGGTTTTGAACACGCCCTCGATTACTATATTTATAATGTCGTGACGGTCACGGCCGATGCTCCCTCCGTGACGCTCGAACTTCTCCCCGCCGAAGCACAGTATGAGGGACAGGAGAAGATCGAATACCGCATCAAGGTGGTCCTGCCCGACAATACCCCCGTTCCCGATGTCATGGTCCAGCTCTGCGGCGGGCCCATGAACGTCTGCAACAACGCCACGGCGGACAAAGACGGCGTTGCGACCTTCTCCCTGCCCGCGGGGAGCTATGATATCCATGTCGAGAGCAAGCTCGACGGCTACACGTTCGACAACACCCAATACAAAGCGGACAGCACGGGCGGCGAGATCGTGGTCCGTTTCAAGGCAGCGTAGATTCGCGGGACCCATTGTGATGATTTTTGCGCGGCGGGCAAGTGCCCGCCGCGCTTTTTTGAATTGAAAATTAAAAATGAAAAATGAAAAATTATGGCGGGAACATTATTTGGAATGCGGCGGGGCCCCTGCCCCGCCGCTCATGCTGAGGCGCCCCGCGTCATTCTGCCCCGCCCGCATTCAATTTCTATCTAAGGGCGGCACGAGCGCCCAAAGGCGCGAAGTAGCCACGGGGCTCATAGAGAGTACGGGGCTATTCCGAAGAATCTCGCGGGGCGAATACGAACACTGTGCGGCGAGATGCTTCGGACTTTCTCTCGTAGACTTTGTTCCTACTCCGTGACTCAGCATGACGCCGCACTGCCCTCTTTCTGACATGTTATGCGCGGGGATGTGCGTTCGCTTGACTTCACGGCCGTTTTTTAGTATCATAAATGCAGAAAAATCATGCGGAGAAGGTATGCCGGAATTTCTTTTGGAACAGTTGGGTGAAAATGTCCCCTTTTGGATCGGTTGCGCCGTTCTGCTGTTGCCGCCTCTTTTCATGGCGGCCGTGCGGCAGTTGCGGGAAAAGCTCGCTCCCCTCTTTTCGTGCGGGCGAGGGCGCTTTGCGGCAATTTTGACCTATCTCCTCGCCGTCGGCGCCGTCGTCGTGCTCCTCTTCGTCCCCAAATTTCCCCCTTGGGTGAGCGTGACCGTCTATGCCTCGATCGCGGGCGCCATCGCGCTCCTGTGGTATCTGACGCTCTGCTGTACGCCCGCCGTTCTCCTCTACACCTTCCGCATCGGCCGCAAGATCCGCGCGGGGTACCTCGGCGAACTCAAAGACAAAATGGCGCGGCGTCCCCGCTTTGCGCTCACCCCCAAGGACAAGCTGGCGTGTGAACTGCTTGGCTATCGCTACTATGCCCTGTCGTCCTACAACCGCAAGGCTTACGAATGTCTCGCCAAGATCGACCCCGCGGGGCTGTTTCCTTGGGAGCGGGAGAAGCTCTTCTCGTGCAAGGCCTTTGTGCTCAAAGCACTCGGGGCAAACGGCACGGCGAAGGAGCTGTACTCCCGCGTGAAGCATCTCCGCCCCACCGACCGCGGCATACTCGCCCTCATCGACGAGGAAGCGGGCAGATTCGACGAGGCGGAAGCGGCCTTAAAACAGCTGTACGACGCCTCGCTCGCGGAGAGCGGCAAGGAGCAGAACGTCGTCGCCAACAATTTGGGGCGCATGTATGTCATGCGGGGCAACTATGTCGCGGGGGCCGAGCACTACCGCTCCGCACTCGCCCATGCGATCAAAGAGCGGGACATCTACGGCATCGAGACGGCGCGGGACAACCTCATCTGCACACTTGTGAATACGGACATGGCGGAGGCAAAAAAGGTATATGAGGAGCACTTGGCGTGGCTCTCTTCCCTGCCGCCCACGATCTGGCGCAAGGTGTCCATGGCGAATACCAAGCTGAAATTCGCCGAATGCACGAAGGACCCCGCCGCCATCCGCGCCGTCATCCGCGAGGTCGAAGCGGAGAGCGGGAGCTTCCCCACCGAGCCGCGCATCCACATCCTCATCTCGACGGCTCTCATCCTCTGTCGGTTTCATTTCGACCTCAGAACGACGTTACAGCAGATCGAAGCGCTCTTCCCCGTCATTCTGCAATTTCCCATGCCCGAGCGATATACTTCCGTTTGCAGGATCGCCGAGGTGCTTTCGCAAATCAAGGCGGATTATCCCCCCTTCCAAGGGCTGTTCCATGCCGTTGACGGCTACTTCTGCGACCGTGCGGAAGAGGACCTCTCGAAGCACATCAAGTCGCTGCCCGACTATGCCGTCTATGAGCGGTGCCATCTCTTGAAGGAGCGGGCCTTTCTGCAAAACAGAAAGATCGCGAACTTTTTGCGGTACAGGGATGCGGCCTTGCAGATCGGGGATCTCTACGCCTCGAACGGGCTCAACTTCGGCAATGTCGAGACACTGCTCTCCGCCGCCATGGATGCCTATACCTATCCGCCCTATCTCGCGGGCATGCGGGAAGGCTTCCCCGTCTCCCGCTACGAAACAGAGGCAAAGGAGATCGTCGCAAGAGCGGAGGCGGCCGCCGCGCCCTTCCGCCGCTATCCGCAAATGGCCGAGGCAGACCTGCAATTTGCCTTTCTCCATACATGTTTCGGAGACTATGAGGCCGCAAGGGAGTATGTCGAATTGTTTGAGGCGACTGATCTCCCCCTCCTCTGCCTCACCTACCCCCTCCGCGAACGGTACGCCCTGATCAAGCGCACGCTTGAAAGACATGGGTGAGGGGGCAAGCGCACGGCGGTACGCCGTGCGCTCATGCTGCCCCGCCCCG
>CANREK010000105.1 GCA_947629605.1 uncultured Clostridia bacterium
TCCTCGTCACCCTCATGCTGAAACCCAAGATCCAAAAGATCGATATGAACGAATCGTTGAAGGCCATTGAGTAAGGAAGATGCTCACTGCATGTGCCCCCCTCCATGGGAGGGGGCAAGAAACGGGCGGAGTAGCTGCGCCCCGCCGCTCATTCTGAGGGGGCACCGCCCCCGAAGAATCCCAGCAAACGGGCGGAGTAACTGCTTCCGTAGGTTTGACGGGATCCTTCGCGACGCTCAGGATGAGCGCACGGCGCGGCGCCGTGCCTTTGGCATGACATTTATTCACATTTCCCACTTAAAATCGCTTTACAGGGCGGAGAAAGTGCGCTATAATAGCGCGTGGATGTTCCTTGCCAAACCATCCGAAAAAAACAAGGAGGTTTCGCCATGAAGCGAACTTTTCAAAATTTCATCAAGGAGACGAAACAACTCCTCGCCTCCGTTCCCCCACTCACATTCGCGCTCTTCATTTTGAGCGTCTTTGCGATGAACCTGCTTGCAAACAAGAGCCTCAACATCCCCCTCGATTGGCTGGCGCTCGACTGCGGCATCATCGTCTCGTGGGTGTCTTTTTTATGTATGGATGTTCTGACAAAGCATTTCGGGCCCAAGGCCGCGACCGCGATCTCCGTCGTCGCCGTCGCGATCAACCTTGCAATGTGCCTCATCCTCTTCCTCGCCTCGCTCATTCCTGGCACCTGGGGTGCGTTTTTCGACTTTGGGGAGCAGGATGTCATCAACGAAGCGCTCGACAGTACGTTCGGCGGAACGTGGTATGTGCTCTTCGGCAGCACGGTCGCGTTTTTGGCCTCGGCGTTCATCAACAACTTCTCGAATTGGGGGATCGGGAAGATCTTTAAGAAGTGTCCCGACGGCTTCGGCGCCTATGCGTGCAGGACCTACCTCTCGACGGCGATCGGGCAGTTTGCCGACAATCTCATCTTTGCGCTCATCGTCTCGCACTTCTTCTTTGGGTGGACCATCGTGCAGTGCCTGACCTGCGCCGTGACGGGTATGGTGGCGGAGCTCCTCGTCGAGGCGGCATTCTCCCCCATCGGCTACAAAATTTGCAACATATGGCGCAAAAACGAGGTGGGCGCGGCCTATTTCAAGTGCGTCGAGGAGAACCGAAATGAAGGTCTTGATCACGGGAACGAGTAAGGGCATCGGCAAGGCGATCGCCGAAAAATTCCTCGCCATGGGACACGAGGTTTTGGGGATCGACGTGCTCCCCGCCTCGGTTTCCCACAAGAATTACACCCATGCCGTCGCGGACATTGCGGAAGGCCCCCTTCCCGCATTTGCGCCCGACATCCTCATCAACAACGCGGGCGTGCAGGACAGCGGAAAGGACATCGAAGTCAATTTAGGCGGAACCATCCGCGTGACCGAAAAATATCTCACTTATATGCCGAAAAGCGTGGTTTTTATCGCCTCGGCAAGCGCCTCCACGGGGGCGGAATTCCCCGCCTATTCGGCAAGTAAGGGCGGGGTCGTCTCCTATATGAAAAACGTCGCGCTCCGCGCCGCGGCTTGGGGCGGAACGGCGAACAGCATTTCCCCCGGCGGCGTGACGACGGCGCTCAACGCGCACGTCATGGAAGATGAGGAGCTGTGGAATGAGATCATGGCGCTCACCCCGCTCAAAAAGTGGGCGACGCCCGAGGAAATCGCCGAATGGGTGTACTTTTTGGCCGTCGTCAACAGGTCGATGACCGCGCAGAACCTCCTCATCGACAACGGCGAAGCGGCAAATGCAAAGTTTGTGTGGTAATTTCCGCTCATTCTGAGCCGTAGGCGAAGAATCCCATTAGACCGACGGAGAAACAACGTAGTCCCGTAGGTTTGCTGGGATGCTTCGCTGCGCTCAGCATGAGCACCCGCCGCTCATTCTGAGCGCCCCGCAGGGGCCGAAGAATCCCTGCAAACGGGCGGAGTGAATGCGGTGACCCACCCCCCTACCCCCTTCCACGGAGGGGGCATAGTGCGGGGCAAAAAAAGACGGCCTTGCCGTCTTTTTTTGCACATATGTGCGATTTTTTTAGAAAAATGTGCCGCGGGCGGCCTCTTTCGTCTCCTTGTCGGCGACGAAGGGAATGCGGGTCGTGTAGCCCGCCTTGGCCGCGACGATCATCTTCGTCGGCCACGCAAAGACATCGCGGTTCCACGTATTGACGCTGTCGTTGTAGACCTCGCGGGCGGCCGTGATTTCCCTCTGCAAATAGGAGTTCTGCTGCATGGCGTCGGCGATCTCCTGATGCGCTTTGAGGTTGGGATAGTTCTCGAATGCGAAGTTGACGGCGCGGCCGATGCTCTCGATCTGCGTCGCATACTCGTTTCTCGCGGCATCCCCCTCGGCGCCCCTTCCGCTGCGGTACTGCGCGATCTTGGTGAAGGTGTCCTTGTCGAGGTCGATCGGCTTGTCGAGAAGCTGTGCGCAGTTTTTGAGGATCTGCACGCGCTGTTCGAGATAGTTATCGATCTGCGAAGCGTCGTGCTGGATCTTCTGTTCGAGCTGGCGGAAGTGGCTCCGCGCCTTGGCCTTCATGACCGACCAAATGATCCCACCGATGATGGGCGGCAGGAACCACCAGATGATGTCAAAGAATTTGGAGCCTCCGCCGACTTTGACTTCGAGCTGTTTTGTGATGACGTTGACGTCGCGCCCTTCTTCCATCGTAGGGCCGCTGAGTTCGTCGAGTTCGTTTGCCATATCAATTACCTCCGTTTTGATTTGAATTTATCTGAGAGAATGCGCCGTCGAAGGGTGCATCTTCATCCTCGGTCGTGCAACAAAGGATACCGTGCCCGTAGCCACGGGGGGAAGGCCCGCACCGCAGGAGTGCCTCTTGCAGGGGCCCGTTCGACGATTGGTCGCTGAACTGCCGCTCGGAAAGGCCCAGCTCCCTGAGCGCCGCCGTCTGCGACTGTTCGATGGGAATGTATTCCACCCAAGGCACGGGAACGGCGTGCATGTGGCCGTCGCCGCCCATCGTGGGCACGAGGTCCACGCGGTCAATGGCCCTATACGAATACGCCGTGACGCGGATGCGGTCGGTGTTGCCCTCTTTCTGCAAAAATTCCGTTTTGAGAATGGACCGCGTCGCCGATTCGGGATGGCAGAATGCCCTCTCCCCCACCCTGTTCACGAGAAATTCGCTCTCGTACGGGGTGTAATTGCGGAAATAGCTGTCGGGATAGATGTACTCCTTGGGTTTCTGCTGTTGATAGAGCGGAATGGAGAGAAGGGGCGCGAGGTCGAAGTAGAGATACTTAAAGTAATTGCAGTTGAAGTTGACAAAGGCCCGCTTTGCAATATCCGCGCTGTATGAGAGATAGCGTTTATAGTCGGTGTCGAGGTCCCACGAGGCCGAATGCTCGGAGGAGACGAAGTTGAGGCAGCCGTTCTTGCGCATGGCGAAGTCGTCGCCGAATGCCGTCGTGTCCGTCATGAGTGCAAGCATGTTCTTCTGCGCAAGCGGGGTGAAGAGAAGGCGGAACTGCACTTCGTTGTCCCTGTCGAGGGCACCGAAGAGCACGTCGAATTCCTCGTTGCCCATCTCGGTGAAGTTGGTCGTCGGATCGTCGTCCTTCATCGCCTGTTCCTGCAACTTGCGGAGCGTCTTGGACCCTTTTTTGACGGCCTTCTCCCGCTTCCCCTCGCTCACCCGCTCGGCATGCCCCGCCTTGCGCGAGAAATGCAGATCGGGCGCGGCCTCGTTGCCGTAGATGAGCCGGGTCTGTTCGCTGTAATAGGGCTTGGGGCGGGTAACTGTTGCGACGAGCGTCTGGGAATGATGCTGCACATGCACGTTCCCCTCCGAATCGGTGTACATCGTTGTCCATGTGATGAGCAGGGTGCCAGAATAGGTGTAGCTGCCCATCGTGTGCACGAGTTCCCTGTCGACGACGAAGGGATTGCCCAAGATCTCGCCCGTCAAAATTCCGATCGTGGAGCGCTCGGGGTCATCGGGTTCGCCGAAGCCGTACTTGGTGCAGAGGTAGTCGTACCGCTTCATGTCGAAATTCCTGTCGATGCGGATGGGCGAGACCGTCTTTTGGATGAGTTCCCGCGTTGCGCCGTCGTCGAAGAGGGCGTTGAGGGGCGCCATCTGCTTCCATGCCTCGGCGAGAAGTTTGTCGGCCTCCTCCTGCCGCTTTTTTCGCTCGGCATCCGTATGCTTCAACACGGGATTGATCTTGCCGAAGATGACGCCGAAACTTACCGCCAGCAAGGCGACGGCGACCGCAAGACAGATGCCGCCCGTGATGAGAGCGCTCCCCTGCACGAAAGAAACGATCGAGACGACGAGAAGGATGGCGCCGACAACGGCGAGCACGATCAAAAATCCCCGAATCCCCCTGTTGCGGGCGAGACGGCGGTCGAGATCGCTCACCTTTTTCATCTTGGCGTCGTACTCCGCAACGGTCCTGCGGTTTTCGTCGAGCGAGATGCCCGACTTTGTCACGAGATCGTCGAAGTACCCTTCCGCATTTTTTTCGAATTCGGTTTTGTAAAACCGCTTGTAGGCCTCCAAGGGTTCAAGCAGTCTGTCATCGCGATTTTCCACAAATACATTGTAAACCACGGCGGGAGGATTGTCAAGGCCTCATTCGGTTTTTTTCGACATTTTTCGTGCAAATGCGGGGTGAAAGCGGGACTTTCTTTATACGACAAAAAGGCGCGATGAAAACCGCGCCTTTTCGGCTGAATTTGAAATTATTTCAGGATCTTGGAGACCGCGCCGGAGCCGACCGTTCTGCCGCCCTCACGGATAGCGAAACGGAGACCTTCTTCGATCGCGACGGGCTTGATGAGCTCGACCGTCATGGTGACGTGGTCGCCGGGCATGACCATTTCAACGCCCGCGGGAAGCTCGATGGAGCCCGTGACATCCGTCGTCCGGATGAAGAACTGGGGACGATAGTGGTTGAAGAATGCGGTGTGACGGCCGCCCTCGTCCTTGGTGAGGACGTAGACCTGCGCCTCGAACTTCATAGCGGTGGGAACGGTG
>CANREK010000106.1 GCA_947629605.1 uncultured Clostridia bacterium
GAGAAGGCGGGCATGCAGAATGTCTCCATTGTCCTGTTTGAAAACGGCCGCCACGAGTTCCTCAACGAGAGAGAGGATCGCGAGAAAAAGTGGGGCACGCTGCTGAACTTTTTTGACGAAAACACGCTATAAGTTGAAAAAAACCCGACGGGAAACCGTCGGATTTTTTTGCAAAATTAAAAATTAAAAATTAAAAATGAAAAATTGCGGCGGGGAGATTTGGGATGACACCCCTTCCGTCACTTCGTGACACCCTCGCGCACGGGTAGAGACCCGTGCTTGGTCGGCATTTGCCCGTTGCATATGGGCAAATGCAAAAAGAATTTTGCGCTAAGAGTTATCGTCTCTTAGCAGAATGCAAAATTCTTCCCTCGAGGGGTGGGCAAGTCTTGGCTCCCCCTTGAGGGGGAGCTGTCGCCGAGGGCGACTGAGGGGGTGTTTCTCCGCCCGTTTGCCGGGATTCTTCGCCTACGGCTCAGAATGAGCACCAAATGGCACCCTTTCGCACAATTACGAAGGCGCCCCTTGCCGCCGCAGGCGGCAAGGGGTGCCGAGCAAAGAAATGTTCGAAACATTCCCACTTACTGCGCGTGGCAGGGCCTCCCTGCATACGCCGCCGCGCTCATGCTGAACGCACGTGAAGCATCCCATTAAACCTACGGAGCTACATGCTTCTTATCCATTGAAGTCCGCCCGTTTGCCGGGAGTCTTCGCCTACGGCTCAGAATGAGCACCAAATGGCACCCTTTCGCACAATTACGAAGGCGCGCCGAGCAAAGAAATGTTCGAAACATTCCCACTTACTGCGCGTGGCAGGGTTTCCCTGCCTAAGCGCACCCTATTTGGTACCCTACGGGAACCTTAATGTCCTTGCAAATAACGTTTCCGCGGTCAAATTAATTGATGAACAAAGCGCATTCGCTCGCGCGGATTTATTTTGCGTAGCAAAAGAAATCGCGCGAAACTAATTCGTCAAAATAAACATCGCAAGGAAGAGGGCGGCGACGACCCAAGTGACGACGGAGACTTCCTTGACCTTCCCCGTGCAGACCTTGACGAGCACGCAGGAGATGATGCCGATGCCGATGCCGCTCGTGATGGAGTACCCAAACGCCATGACGGTGATCGTAAGGAAGGCGGGCAGCGCGGCCGCGGGATCCGCCCAATCGACGTCTTTCACCGACGTCATCATGAGCACGCCCACCCAGATGAGTGCGGCGGAAGTCGCGGCGGAGGGAATGAGTTTGGCGATCGGCGATAAAAACATCGCGACGATGAAACACAACCCCGTGACGATGGAGGCGAACCCCGTCTTTCCGCCCGCAGCGACGCCCGAGGAGGATTCCACATAGGTCGCAACGGTCGTTGCCCCGAGAACTGCGCCGCCGACGGTCGCCACCGCATTGGACATCAGGCAGTTGCCGAGGCGGATGGGATCGCCGTTTTCATCGAGCAGTCCCCCCTTGGAGCACGCCCCGTAGAGGGTGCCGAGGGTGTCGAACATGTCCACCATGCAGAGCGCCAAGGCGGATGTGATGATGAGAATGGCGAGCTCGCCGCCGTTGTGCGTCAAGAGATAGTCGGAGAAGTTGAACCCCTTGGCAAACACTTGCCCGACGGATTCCCTGCCCCATTCGCCGAACGCCACAAAGGGACTTTCGAACCCGCTTGCAATGCCCGTGAACACCGCGCGGCAGCCTTCATCCCAAATACAGCCGAGGCCGATGAGGGCATAATAGAGCCCCGCCGCGCCGAGCATGCCCCATAAAATGGACCCCTTGATATCCTTTTTGGCGAGGACGGCAATGGCGATGACGCCGAGAAGAGCCACGAGCGCACCGATCGCGGCCACATAGGACAGGTGATTCAATACGTTGAAAGAGGCAAAGCCGATCCTTCCCTCATGCAGAACGACGACGCCCGCTTTGTTGAAGCCGATAAAGGCGATAAACATGCCGATACCGACGGGCAAAACCGTCTTGACCTCTTTGGGAATGGCCGCGAGGATCTTTTTTCTCAGCCCCGTCGCGGTGAGGAATACGAAGATCGCCCCGTCGAGCAGGACAAAGATCATGGCGTTCGCATAGGAGAGCCCCAAACCGCCCCCGAGGAGCGTGCCGGTGATATACGCCGTCGCCCCGAGACCCGAGGCCTGCGCCAGCGGCATCTTCGCCAAAAATGCCATGATGATGGTGCCGATGATCGCCCCGAGCGCCGTCGCGATATAGACTGCGCCGAAGGAGACATAGGGGAATGATCCGTCGCCTCGATACATGTCAGGCACGACGAGAAGGGCGTACACCATCGCCATGAAGGTGGTGAGCCCCGCGATGATCTCCGTCTTGAAGGAGGACCCGCTCGCCGAGATCGAGAAAAAGTTGTCGATCTTGCCCCAAAATCCCTTTTTGGGCGCGGCCGCCTCGGGCGCTTGATTGCTGTTGTTTTCTTCCATAGAAATTCTCCCGTACAGATGTGAAACCATATTATAGCAAATATTTCACAAAAAATCAATAGAAAATGATAAAATATTTCAAAGTCGCTCATCCTGAGCGAAGCGAAGGAACCCGGCAAACGGGCGGACTCCAATAGACAAGAGGTATGTTGCTCCGTAGGCTTAACGGGATGCTTCGGCTACGCCTCAGCATGAGCGCGGAGCGCTCAATTTTTCATTACAAAAAAACACCCTTGGCGGGCGTTTTTCGGCACATAAGTTGCAAATTTTCAGTTCACGGTCTTGGGGTCGAAGTTGATGGTATAGCTCGAAGGGCCGCGATCCTCGGGGAACAGCGTTCCGCCCGAGACGACGGGGAGCACGATGGGCGGAATGAGCGCATCCGCCGTGAGATTGGTGATGGCGGCGCGAAGATAGGGGAACATCGTCTCCGTCGCGTTAATGGCGAAGATCCGCCTGTCCTCATCGTTTTGGATGTTCTTGACTTCGAACACGCCGACGAGACGGACATGCAGGTCAAAGGGTTTGGGGTCCGTCTCCGTGGACTCGATCTTGCATTCGAGCGTCACGATGTGGATGAGCGGGCTCTCGTTCACGCCTTGGATGCGGCGGGAGAAAAAGGGCTTGATCTCAAAGCGGGTGTTGGGTTCCGCCTTGATGTGGTTCATCTTGAAGCCGAGTTCATCCGCCGTGAGATTTTTCATGGAATATTCGATCATAGCTTTCACCTCAATATCTTGTTTGTGTCTATTGTACCATGTTTTTGCCCCATTGTCAACAATTTTATGAACAACGACCGCGCGCGGTGGGGCGATTTAGAATGACACCCCCTCAGTCACTGTGCGGCGTCATGCTGAGCCGCGGAAGAGAGAACGCAGTCTGCGAGAGTAAGTCCGAAGCATCTCGCCGCACAGTGTTCGTATTCGCCCCGCGAGATTCTTCGGGTCGGGTCAATGGACTTCGTACAACATCCGCCGCTCAGAATGACGCGGGGCTTCCGTAGGTTTGCCGGGATGCTTCACGTTCGTTCAGCATGAGCGCAGGGTGCCGCGGCGTGCTTGTTCTAATGGGCCAAATCGCTGTACCAAGGGGTATTTGGGGGCAAATCGGTGAAAAATCTGCCATTTTGCGGAAAATTTTTCGCAAAAGGCTTGTCTTTTCCAATGGATTCGTGTATAATTGCTTTTGGTAAATTCCGATAAATTCAGGAGGATAAATTTTATGGCAAAGAAGTATTGTTACCTTTTTACAGAAGGCAACGCGAACATGCGTGAGCTCCTTGGCGGCAAGGGCGCGAATCTTGCGGAAATGACCAACATCGGTCTCCCCGTTCCGCAGGGCTTCACCATCTCCACCGAAGCGTGCACGCAGTACTATGAGGACGGCCGTCAGATCAACGACGAGATCCGTGCCGAGATCATGGAATACATCGACAAAATGGAGCACATCACCGGCAAAAAGTTCGGCGACAAGGAAAATCCCCTTCTCGTCTCCGTTCGTTCGGGTGCAAGAGCTTCCATGCCCGGCATGATGGACACCATTCTCAACCTCGGTCTCAACGAGGAAGTCGTCGAAGTCATCGCCAAAAAGTCCAACAATCCCCGCTGGGCTTGGGACTGTTACAGGAGATTCATTCAGATGTTCTCCGACGTCGTCATGGAAGTCGGCAAGAAATATTTTGAAAAGCTCATCGACGAGATGAAGGAAAAGAAGGGCGTCAAGCAGGATGTCGAACTCAACGCCGATGACCTCAAAGCGCTCGCCAACCAATTCAAGGCCGAATACAAAAAGCAGCTCGGCACCGATTTCCCCTCCGACCCCAAGGTCCAGCTCTTCGAGGCCATCAAGGCCGTGTTCCGTTCGTGGGACAACCCCCGTGCAAACGTCTATCGTATGGACCATGACATCCCTTACAGCTGGGGTACCGCGGTCAACGTGCAGATGATGGCGTTCGGCAACATGGGCGACAACTGCGGCACGGGCGTCGCGTTCACGCGTAACCCCGCCACGGGCGAAAAGGGCCTCATGGGCGAATTCCTCACCAACGCACAGGGCGAGGACGTCGTCGCGGGCGTTCGTACCCCCATGCCCATCTCCAAGATGGCAGAAGTGTTCCCCGACGTCTACAAGCAGTTCCAAGAGGTCTGCACCATCCTCGAAAATCACTATCACGACATGCAGGATATGGAATTCACTGTCGAGAACGAGAAGCTCTACATGCTTCAAACCCGTAACGGCAAGCGCACGGCGGCGGCGGCCATCAAGATCGCATGCGACCTCATCGACGAGGGCATGATCACCGAACAGGAAGCGCTCATGCAGATCGACGCCAAGTCCCTCGACATGCTCCTTCACCCTCAGTTCGATCCCAAGGCGCTTGCGGAAGCCGACAAGCAGGACGTCGTCGGCAAGGGTATCGCAGCTTCCCCCGGCGCGGCAGCGGGCACCATCGTGTTCACCGCAGAGGACGCCGTCAAGGAAGGCAAGCAGGGCAAGAAAGTCGTGCTCGTA
>CANREK010000107.1 GCA_947629605.1 uncultured Clostridia bacterium
CCCCTTCGAGCCGCCACGAGCCGAGCTTTTTGCACGCCCTGTCGATGGCGCGGATCTCGGCATGCGCCGTCGCCATCTGCAGTTTGGTGCGAAGGTTGTACCCCCGCCCGATGACCTTGCCGTTGAGGACGACGACCGCGCCGATGGGCACTTCGCCGAGCTTGTCCGCCTTTTTTGCAAGGCGCAGGGCCTCGCGCATGAATTTTTCTTCCACTTAAAACACTTCCGAAAGACGCGACACCGCGTCGATATTTTTTTGAACGATCTCGTCGAGCGTCTCCCGCCCGAGCGGATGGGGAAGGTCGCCTCTCCCCACTTCCACCGTGAAGGCGGGAATTTTGAGCGTATCGATGCACCAATCCTTATATCCGCCGACGGAATTCGGGGTCTCTTTGAGGGGATAGCCCGTCACATTTTGCAACATAAGTGCGATTTTTTTGTCCCTTGCGCGGCGGAGCGGGGGCTGGTGAAAGCCCCAATAGATCTCCTCGCCCTTGGTGTGCCAGCTCACGGTGAATTTCGGCCGCACCCGTTCGGTGAAGGCCGCAAGCGCCCTGCTCTCCTTGGCGCAGAGGGGGAATTCCCCCACATAGCTCTCGGGACCGGCTTCAAAGCGATTGTCCGCACCCATCCCCCATTTTGCGGGGAAGTTGACGTTGAGGTCCACCCCCTTGATGTTGGCCTTCCAGAGCGAAAAATCGTCACATATGTTGCATTTTTTGAGAAATTCCCGATGCGCTTCCGAAATGGCACCGAGCCCTTCCGTCGCAAGCACAACGCCGTCGGGATTCGTGCATGGCAGAAACCAAACACTGCCCTTTTTTACGCCGCGGCGGATGTGTTCGAGCCCCAAGAGCGCCGTCACCCACTCCCGCGCATGGATGCTGTACTGCGAGATGCCCACGGCGTCGCCGTGCCCGACGCGGATGGCATAGAGCGGGCGGCCCTCTTCGCTGGTCCCATAGATGTACTTATCGCCGCGGTAACGCTCGAAAAACGCCGCGACTTCCTCAAAAATTCCCACGCTTCATTGTATGCTACTTGTGGTATTCTGCGCCGCTGTTGATCATGAACGCGCGGTAGAGCTGTTCGAAAAGGACCACGCGGAACATCTGATGGGGAAACGTCATCCTGGAGAAGGAGATCTTGTCGTCCGCGGCCCCTTTCACGGCGGGGTCGAGCCCGCACGAGGAGCCGATGACGAGGGTGAGTTCCCGCCCCTCATCCTGCAACTTTTTGAGGCATGCGGCGAACTCTTCCGAGCTCATTTCCCGTCCTTCGATCGCGGAAACGAGCACATAACCCTGCAATTTTTTCAAAATGTCGGCGGCCTCGTCTTTGAGCGAGCCCCGCTCGGGCAGCTCTTTCACTTCCAATTTGCAGAAGCGCCCCAGCCGTTTTTCGTACTCCGCGCATGCGTCCCGCCAATACCCCTCTTTGAGCTTTCCGACGCAGACGATGTTGACCTTGATCATGCCATGAACCCCCCGACGAGCGCGACGAGCCATTCGACCGCGCAGACGAAAATGCCGACCGACGCCGCGAGAAAGAACATCTTCACGCCGCTGAGCTTGCCCTTGACGTTCTTTTTGTTCAGAATTAAGAATAAAATACTGCCGACGAGGCAGAGGCCCGAGACGGTGTAGAGCGCGATCGTCCCGCCGAGCGGCATTGTTTCCATGTTGCCGCGAAACGAAATCACTATCAAATCGACTGCATTGCTCAAAAAGTGGGCGAGCATGCCCGGCAGAATGCTTCCCGCACGTTGGGCGAGCAGCGCAAACGCCGCGCCGCAGAGGAATTGGTAGATCGTCTGTTCGGGGTTTCCGTGAAATAAACTAAACAATGCGCCCGAGATGAGCACGGCCTTCCACGTCCCCCACCCATTCTGTTCCATGCTGCCGAAGATGGCGCCGCGGAAGAGCGTTTCCTCAAAAATCGCGGGCAGTACTGCAATTACGAGGATCGCGGGGAGCAGATTCCAACCCGTAAGTGTCGGGATCGAGCCCTCCATCGAGGCCTCATAACCGAAAAGTTCCAAAAATTTCACAAAATAAGTGTTCAAACTGCCTAATGAAAACAACAGTCCGAACGACATCAACGCGGCGATCGGGAAATAATACCACTTGGCGGGGCGGTAGATCTGCCGCACGGGCCGTTTCGTGCGCCGCATGGAGACAACGCATGCCGCGGCGATGGCGATCTGCGGCAGGAGAAATCCCAAATATTTATACCAATCCTCGTCCGCCGCCGCTTGCCCGAGCCCCGCGACGCAGATCGAAAAGACCAGCGAGAGCAAGATCACCAGCAGTGAGGCGAGCGAGTAGGCGATGCCCCCCTCGAACACGGGCGGCCGTGCGATGATGTTTTCCTCTTCCATGGTTCAAGTATAGCAGGATTTTGCCGAAAAGTCCATGCAATATCTTGCATTTTTTCAAAAATCTTTCTATAATAGTGGCATGAGGATCATCGACACGCAGGAAATCAGTGACGCCGTCTATCGGATGGCGAAAAGGGCGGGGCTCAATCTCACGGAGAGCTGCCGCGCGGCCCTAAAAAAAGCCGCAGACAAGGAGACGGGCGCAGCAAAATTCGCCCTCGATACCATTTTGGAGAATGAAACCATCGCCCGCCGTGAAACTATGCCCGTCTGTCAGGACACGGGCATGGCGGTCGTGCTCATGGAGCTCGGTCAGGATGTGCATCTCGTCGGCATGCCCCTCTCCGAGGCCGTAGACGACGGCGTGCGTCGGGCGTACCGCGGGTTCCGCAAGAGCATCTGCGACCCGCTCACCCGTGAGAACACGGGCGACAACACCCCCGCGCATCTGCATGTGGAGATCGTTTCGGGGGAAAGCGTCAAGCTCACCTTTCTCCCCAAGGGATTCGGCAGCGAAAATATGAGCCGCCTCTTCATGCTCACCCCCGCGGAGGGCAGGGCGGGCATCATCGACGCCATTGTGACGACGGTGAAGGAGGCGGGATCGCGCCCCTGTCCGCCCGTCTATGTCGGCGTCGGCATCGGCGGATGCTTCGACAGCTGCGCTTATCTTGCCAAAAAGGCTCTGACGCGGGAAGTCGGCGTCTTCCACCCCCGCGACGACGTTGCCGCGATCGAGAGGGAGGCCCTTGAAAAAATCAACGCCCTCGGCATCGGCCCGCAGGGCTTCCGCGGCGAAACCACCGCCCTCGGCGTCAGCTGTGAAGTCGCCCCCACCCACATCGCAGGGCTCCCCGTCGCCGTCAATATCCAGTGCCACTGCATTCGCTGTGAAAAGGAGACGCTATGAAAAAGCTCACACTTCCCCTCTCAAAAGAGCAAATTTTGTCGCTCCGTGCGGGTGACTGCGTGGAGCTTTCGGGCGTCATCTACACCGCCCGCGACTGCGCCCACCGTCGGTTTATGGAATGTTTGGAGCGCGGCGAGCCCCTTCCCTTTGACCCCAAGGGCGCCTTTTTGTACTTTGCGGGTCCCTGCCCCGCGCCCGAGGGCAAGGCGTGCGGCAGTTGCGGCCCCACGACTTCGGCGAGGATGAATGCCTTCGCCCCGACGATATTGAAACTCGGCCTCGGCGGGTTCATCGGTAAGGGCGAGATGAGCATGGAGACGCGGGCGGCGCTTCGGGAATGCGGCGCGGTCTACTTTGCCGCGATCGGCGGCGCGGGCGCGTTCTATGGAGACCATGTGGAAGAGATGACGCTCGTCGCCTATCCCGACCTCATGAGCGAGGCGGTGTATCGGATGAAAGTCAAAGATTTCCCCCTCGTCGTCGCCCACGACGCCCACGGCGGCACGGTGTATGAATGAGGTGAGGAATTCAGAATGACACCCCCTCAGTCGCGCAAAGACAGCGCGACAGCTCCCCCTCAAGGGGGAGCCAAGGGACACTCTTGCCCACCCCTTGGAGGGGTGGGTGTCACGCAGTGACGGAAGGGGTGTGTACGGCGGGGCGCCGTGCGCTCATGCTGAACGAACGTGAAGCATCCCATTAGACCTACGGAAGCATGGTGTTCCGTCAAGGCCTACCCCTTTGGGGGGGAGGCTCCGCCGTAGGCGGTGGTGGGGGGGATAATGCCCACCATAATCCCCCCATCCGTCTTTGCTAACGCAAATCCACCCTCCCCCCGTAGGGGGTAGGGTCTACTGCGGCGATGGTTCGCTACGCTCCCTCAGAATGAGCATCGGGATCTACATCGCGGTCAAACGCATAAAAAAATAACCGCCCTGCGACCAAGCTTCGGCGGTTATTCTTAAAAATAACGGTTTGGAGCTGACCGCTATGCAGGGTCAACCCTTGTTGTGCCTTTATTGTAACATGTTTTTTGGGATTTGTCAAGAACTTGTGCAAATTTTTTATGATTCCATTCCCTCCCATAAAATCTACAAACAAAAACACGGCCGTGGCCGTGTTTTTGTTTGTGTTGTTGTGATCCGACTTAGTCCGCCGCTTTCACAGAAGAGCGAACAAGCGAAGTGAGAACCGTGTAGTTATGGTCGCCGCCGAGACCGATATTGTATTCATCCTTCAACGTCTTTCCGTCCGCTGCGGTAAAGGTGTAGGTTTGGGTGAATTTGTTGTCGTCGCCGGTGTACACGATTGTGATGACGATCTTCGACGCGTCTGTATAGTCGAAGGTGATCTCCGCTGTGCAGTTCGCGATGATTGCACGCATGCTTGCCCAGAACGCTGTGTCGTCTTTGATTCCGCTTGCGGCATCATGCTTTGTAGCGTTTTCGATCGTACAATTTCCTTCCTTCGTCATCTCTTCCGCGGCAAGCATCTTCGCCTCGTCAACGATATAGTTATCGGAGCGGATCGCGGCAACGGGTGCGTACCCGCTATAAAGGTAAGCAAGCATTGCCATGTAGTTTCCTGCGGTAGTCGCATTTGCGGCGGAAGTCATTGTTCCCTTCAACACAACCTTTTCGCCCTTTTTGAG
>CANREK010000108.1 GCA_947629605.1 uncultured Clostridia bacterium
TATACTATATTTTGTGTCTACTTTCAATAGTAAAACCTAATTTTTTTCCTTGAATTTTTCAAACATGTGCAAGATTTTTTCCAAAAAAGAAAAAACCCGGCCAAAGGGTCGGCCGAGCGTGTCATATGTCCTTGATTTGATGGGCGATGTCATAGATATTCCCCGCGCCGAGCACGAGGACCATGTCCTTGGGGCGGATCTTGCTGAGGAGATAGTGCGTGAGCCGTGCGGGAGATGCGATATACACGGCGGATGGGATCATGGCCGTGAGCCTGACCGCGCTCCCCTCAAAATCGTACCCCTCCCGCGCCGCGTAGGTGCTGTAAATGACGGGCGATTCGGCCTTGGAGAGCGCCTCGATGAAGTCGGGCATGAGGTCGCGCGTCCGCGTGTAGGTGTGGGGCTGAAAGACGACGCGGACCTTCCCCTCGCAGATGCGCCGCGCGGTGTAGAGGGTCGCGGCGATCTCCCGCGGGTGATGGGCGTAGTCGCAGACGAGCGGGATGCCGCCGAAGGTCCCGATGCATTCGAATCTCCGCTTGACGCCGCGGAAACTTTCGAGCCCCGCCTTGATCTCCTTTGCGGACAGTCCCAAGAGCCTCGCACAGGCATAGGCGGCGAGCGCGTTCATCACGTTGAACACGCCGATGACGTTGAGCTTTACCCTGACGACGGGAATGCCCTTTTCCTCCACCGTAAAGGCGTAGACTTCCCGATCGCTGCGGACAGAAGTCGCGCGGATGTCCCCGTTGTGCATGCCGAAGGAGAGCACATGCGGAATGGAGCGGGCGCTGACGTCATCGGCGTTGACGACCGCCCGCTTGCAGTTGGCGGCGAAGTCCCGATATGCCGCAAGGAGTTCCGCCTTGGTCTTGTAGCAGTCGGTGTGGTCCCTGTCGCAGTTGAGCACGACGCCGACCTCGCTTTTCAGTTCCAGAAAACTGCGCTTGAATTCGCAGGCCTCGGTGACGAAGTAGTCCCTCCCCTCGCTGTCGTAGTTGCCGAGGTCGAGATCTTCCCCGCCTATATGGCAGGTGAAGGGAAGCCCGGCGGACTTGAAGATGTGCGCAAGCATGCAGCTCGTCGTTGTCTTGCCGTGACAGCCCGCGACCGAGACGACATGGGGAAAGTCGCTCGCGACGATGCCGAGCAGTTCTGCACGGGTGAGAATGGTTTTCCCCTCTTTTCTTGCCGCCGAAAGCTGTCTGTGTTCGGGCAGAATGGCCCCTGTGACGACGACAAGCTCTTCCGTGACATCTTCCCCTTCCCCGATGGAGACGGGAATGCCTCGCTCGCGCAATTTTTGTGTCAGAGAGCTCTCCGCGGCGTCGCTGCCCCGCACGGAGAGGCCCCGTTCTTTGAGGCAAAGCGCAAGAGCGCTCATGCTCACGCCGCCGATCCCGATGAAATAGACGCCCGAAAAGCGCTTGATTTCGGCAAAAGTCATACAGCATTCTATGCTTTTTATGATTTTTTGGTGAATTTTTTGCTAATTTTAACTAAATTTTTCCGATAACCCTTGATGTTTTCCGAAAAATGTGATAAAATAATGAACAGAAAGACATAGGGGAGGATCTACTTATGAAAATCGGAGATGTGAGGATACGTCAAGTACGTCACACGGATGGAAAACTGCGTGCGGTCGCATCGATCACGATCGATGACTGTTTCGTCGTGCACGATATCAGAATTTTCGAGCGCGACGGCGCCTACTTTGTCGCCATGCCCAGCCGCAAGGCCTCGGATGGCAGCTACAAGGACATTGCGCACCCTCTGAACACCGAAACGCGCGAGTACATTCAAAACGTCATCTTGGAGAGCTACAACACCTTCTTGCAGGAAAACGGCGAATCTTCCGAAGAGGCATAACGCCGATGCGGGGATGATCTCTGAGATTTTTCAGCATGCAAAAAAACGGTGCGGAACAGTTTTGTTCCGCACCTTGTCTTTTATAAGCGAATCTTATTTCATGATTGCGACGAGCGCGTTGAGATGGGCGGCGGGCACCCCGTTTGCGATCAAACAGTTCTTGATCTTCTCGGAAAGGGTCTCCCCTTCCGCCGCTTTGACGGTTTTGATATAATTATTTTGAATATTCGAAAGCTGTCTCGCTCCCCCGATCTTTCCGAAATCGGAGAAGAGATAATCACGGTAGAGATCCTCTTCGCTCACGCCGAGGAGACCGTTGATGAGATAGGCAAACATGCCCGTTCTGTCCGTGCCGATGTCGCAGTGGAAGATGAACGGATAATTATTTTCATCGGCGGCGAGTTCGAAAAACTTTTTGACCGAGGCGAGATTGTCGAGAAGATAGTTGCCCTTTTCCCATTCGAGCTCCACATTCTCGTATCTGACCGTGCTGCCGAGCGGGCTCGCCGTGATCCCGCCCGATTCATGGTCATGGGCCTCCTTCATTCTGAGGTCGATCTCCGTCTTGATGCCGAATTCGTTCAACATCGTGTCGATGCCCTTCCTTGTGATCTCGATCTCGGGCGTCGCTGTCTTGCTCTTGTTGAGCCGTCCGCAGCGGAAGATCATCCCTTGCTTGACCTTGCCGCCGTTCGCAGTGCTCCACCCGCCGAGGTCTCTCACGTTGGTGATGCCGTCCACATAGAGGTTGCGGGGCCCCTTTTCGCCCGTGACAAATGCGGAGACGGGCGAGACCGATGTTTCGCCGTTCTCGAATTCCGCCGTGACCCGCCACAGATAGACACTGTCGAGAAGGAGATTGGTGATCTCGCACTGCGGCGCCGTTGTTCGCACCGCGATGCCATTCGGAAACTCCCCCGTCGTGTATTCGACGGTGTAGGAAGAGATAACGCCGCCCTGAGGTTCGGCGCTCCATGAGAGAGTGAGCGCGGCGGGGCGACTGAGTTCTTCCATTCCGCTTGCGTACTGCAAGATGTCGTTGTAATTGCCCGAGAGATAGGACAGTTGGAGCGGCGTGTGGAGCTCCACGGTGCCGACCTCATCGAGTTCCCAATTGACGGTCGCTTTCCTTTCGCCGCAGCCGCAGAGGGAAAATGCGAGACACAGCAAAAGGGACAAAATACAGGCAAGGGTGCCTCTCTTCTTCATGACAACCACCTTTTTTTGAAAAATTTACTCTTTTTTGAGCTTGACAAGGAAAAATCCCTCGTAGAGTTCCGTCGGCCGCACGCAGATCGCGCCGTCGATGCAGGGCAGAAGCGGAAGTCCTTGCAATGTCTCCACGGGCTCGATGTGGGTGGCCGTTCCCGAGAGCGCCCGCCGCACGACTTCCTCGTTCTCCCGTTTGAGCACGGAGCAGGTAGAATAGATCATTTCTCCCCCTTTTTTGAGGAGTTTGAGCGCCTTTTTGAGCAGTTTTTCCTGTAAAAGGGCGCATTTTTCCACATAATCGGCGTCGATGCGGACAGATTTCCCCTCTGTGACCGTTCCGCTGCCGCTGCACGGGGCGTCGAGCAGGATCTTGTCAAAGGAGAAAAAGTCGTCGAGCGTGAGCGCGTCCTTGCAGAGGGCAGTCACCCGCCCCGCACCCTGACGTTTCAAGTTGAATGTCAGCCGCTCATAGCGGTGTTTGTCCCGCTCGCAGGCGGTGATGAGCGCCTTGCCCGCAGAGAGTGCCGCAAGTTCCGTCGTCTTTCCTCCGGGCGCCGCCGTCATGTCGAGCACGCTCTCCCCCTCCCGCGGGGCGAGATAGAGCGGCGGAAGCATCGACGAGAGGCTCTGCAAATAGATCTTCCCCTCCTCAAAGAGCGGCGTGTGCCAAAGGTCCTCTTCGCGGACATCATGCAGAATGAGGGCGGCATCGTACCAAGGCACCTCGTCAAAGTAAAAACCCGCCTTCAAGAGGGCGGATTTTCCCTCATCGGCGGATAATTTCAACGTATTGATGCGCAACGTCACGGGCCGCGCAGAACGAAAGCCCGCCGCGATCGTATCGGTGACGGGTCTATCGTAATCGGCAAGCAGGAGCTGTTCGAGCGCGTCGGTCATTTGATTTTGGCGATCCATGCGTCGATCGTGCTCATGGGCGTGACGAGCGTCTTTTCCTCGAATTTTACGTTCAGAACGGGCTCGACCTTGGCGCCGCGGAGTGCCTTTTTGAAGTCGCTGGGCGTGTGTCCGAGCCAACCGCCGTTGGTCGCAAAGGGATAGACGGTCTTTCCGCTCCAATCGACGGATTTCAGGAAGGACTTGACGGCGGGCGCAAAAGTGTACCACCAGACGGGCGTGCCGAGCACGATCTCGTCGTACTCCTTGGGATCGACGCCGAGCGCATAGAGCTGGGGAACGTAGCCGCTCTCCACCTCTCTTTTGCCGAGACTGACGAGTACGTCGTAGTCGTCGGGGTAGCTCTTCACCGTTCTGATCTCGGCGATGTCCGCGCCGATCTCTTGGGCGATCTTCCGTGCGATCGACCGCGTATTGCCGCCGAAGGAATAGTAGACAACAAGTTTTTTCATGCGTGGTCCCCTTTTTCTCAATAGAACGTTGCGACTTCTTCCCCCTCGGGAAGGGGCTGCGTGCGCTCGGCGGAGAAGATTTTGAGAACGGGTCCCCTTCCGCCGTAGAGTTTGTGCGGTTCGATGTCGACCCGCGCCGTGATGTTGAGCCACTCGTTGGTGTTGACCGAAAAGCTCGGGTCTCCGATGCAGACGAGGCCGTTGTAGGCGATATCCGCGGCACAGCAGGTCATCACGAGCCTTCCGATGCCGAACGTGCCCGCTTTCATCTTTCTGTCGACGGCGACGATGCCCTTGAACTGCACCGTCTTTCCGTCGTATTTTTCGGTCTCCTCGCGGATGTCACGATAGAAATAGGCAAAATCTCGGTCCTCGATCGTGATGACGGGCGCGGTGATGTCGTAGGGAAGCGGGTC
>CANREK010000109.1 GCA_947629605.1 uncultured Clostridia bacterium
TCGCCGTCCGCGCCTGTCCCTGCGAGGCAAACCCACGCGCCTCGGCCCCGTCGATGGAGATCCTGACGTCGTCGCGGTGCGGCCCCACGGTGGTGAAGCCGAGCCGAAGGTCGCGCTCCCTCGAATCGTCAAATTCTCTTATCAATCTTGCCCGAATTTCCTCCTCGCTCTCCTCTTCGTCCCGCGTGCCGACCGAAAGCGTCTCCGCCCCTTCGGTAAGATAAGAATGCGTCTCTTCGGCGAGCGGGGAAAGTTCCCGCAAAAACGCCCTGCGGCGAAAAACGATGCGGGCGGCATACGTCGCAAGTTGCTCATCCCAGACGGGCAAAGTCTCCAAAATCAACGATATATCGTGATTTTTGAGGAGATTGTTTCTTTGGTCGAGGATCTTTTGATAGCGAAGAAGGGCGGTGCAGTACTCCCGCGACGTCTGCGAGATGGAGAGATTCAAAAACCGTCTCCGCTCGTCGGGGCCGTCCTGAATGAGCCGCACTTCCCCCGGCGAAAAGAACACGGCGTTCATGTTTCCCAAAAAATCGACGGTCCGTGAAAGTTTATTTCCGTTGACAAAAAGTTCCCGCTTGTTCTCATAGATGTCCGCGCGGAGCGTCACGCTGCCGAACTTTCTTTGGGCAACGGCGGAGATGCTTGCCTCGCTCTCCCCGTGGCGGATGAGCTGGCGGTCGTGGCGAATGCGGAGCGACGAACCCGTGCAGAGGTAGTAGACCGCCTCGGCGCAGTTGGTCTTGCCCTGCGCGTTCTTGCCCGTGAGCACATTGAGCCCATCGGCAAAGAAAAAGGTCTCATCCTCGTAATTTCTGAAATTGTGCAGGGTCAACTTTTCGATCACCATGATTTTCTACCGCAAAAACACTTTCTTTTCGGACAATTTTGTATTATAATGGAATGTGTGGAAGTCTTGCTTCCCTCTATTATATCAAATTTGCGAAAAAACTCAAAACGTTTGCGAGGAAAAAAACAGTGGAAAATACGCAGTACGACTATTTGTGGAAAAAAATCAAGGAGAAAGCCGAGCGCATCATCAACCCGCTCTCCTACGAGCGCTTTATCCGTGCCCTCGAACCCGTGGATGTCATGGGGAACACCCTCGTGCTCAAAGCCGAGGATGAGCTCGTCGCCAAGACGGTGACGGCGCACCATCTTCCCCAGCTGCGCGAGGCGGTGAAGTATTCCGAAGTGGGGCTCACCGATGTCGCGATCATCGTCGACGGCAGCGACGAATACACGCTCGACAACGTGCCAGACGCCTATGAGGACAGTCCCGTCACCGTGGACAAGCGCTACACCTTCGACTCCTTTGTCGTGGGCTCCTCGAACAAGTTCGTCTATGCGGCGGCGCGTTCGGTGGCCAATCACCCCGGTGAGGAATACAATCCCCTCTACATTTACGGCGGAACAGGCCTCGGCAAGACCCACCTCATGCAGGCCATCGTCAACGAATTGCAGGAGAAAAAGCCCGCGCTCAAAGTAAAATACACGACGAGCGAGCAGTTTTTGAATGAATTTGTCGACAGCCTCGCCCGCAAGGGGGAAGGCAGGGAATCCCGCTTCCGCAACCGTTACAGGAACGTGGATGTCCTGCTCATCGACGACATCCAATTCTGGGCGGGCAAATACGGCGTGCAGGAGGCCTTTTTCCACACCTTTAACGAACTTTCCTCGCAAAATAAACAGATCGTCATCTCGTCGGACTGCCCCGCAAAGGATCTGACGACGCTCGAAGAGAGGCTCCGCACCCGCTTTGAGGGGGGCCTCATCGCCGACATCCAACCGCCCGACCTCGAGACCAAGATCGCCATCTTAAAGCGCAAGGCGCTCGAAAAGAAATATGTCGTGCCCGACGACGTGCTCTCCTTCCTCGCCAAAAATTCGGACAGCAACGTGAGAACGCTCGAGGGAAGGCTCAACACCGTCATCTTTGCGAGCAAATTGCACGAGGAGCCCATCACGCTCTCCCTCGCCGCAACGGCCTTGCAGGAGGCCATCAACGTGGATGAGACGGCCGTCGTCACGGCGGAGACCATCATCCGCGCGACGTGCACGCACTTCTCCATCCGCAAAGAGGAACTGCTCGGCAAGAACAAGCGGGCGGAACTCGTGCGGGCGCGGCAGATCTGCACCTATCTGATGTGCGAAATGCTGGCGCTTCCCCTCGTCACGATCGGGAAGGAGATGGGCGGAAAGGACCACGCCACCGTCATTTACTCGCGCGACAAGGTCGCCGGGCTCATGAAGGTCTCCGACGCCATGGTCAAAGACGTCAATGACATCAAGAGCGCGGTATTGAAACAATAGATTTCGAACATTTCTTTGCTCGGCTTGCGGCCTTCGAAAAGAAACTGTTCGAGCGAAAGTGCGGAGTGCATGCGGCGTCATGCTGAGCCGCAAAACCCAAACGCAGTCTACGGCAGTAAGTCCGAAGCATCTCGCCGCACAGTTGTCCGTATTTGCCCAGCGAGATTCTTCGGGTCAGGTCATCGGACTGCGTATAACCCACGACGCTACTTCGCGCCTTAGGGCGCTCGTGCCGCCCTTCGACGCCATAAAGAACGTGCGGGCGGGGCAGAATGACGCGGGGCCGCAATTTTTCATTTTTAATTTTTCTATATGACCACATTTTCGGAAGGCACGGTCGATGCCGTTGTCATCGGCGCGGGACATGCGGGCTGCGAAGCGGCGCTCGCCCTTGCGCGGACAGGCATCAAGACCGTCATGCTCACGCTCAATCTCGACAGTATCGGCTTCATGCCCTGCAACCCCTCCGTCGGCGGAACAGCGAAGGGGCATTTGGTGCGTGAGATCGACGCGCTCGGCGGGGAAATGGGCCTCAACGCCGACCGCTCCGCCCTGCAATACCGCATGCTCAACGAGGGCAAGGGCGCCGCGGTGCAGTCCCTCCGTGCGCAGGTCGACAAAAACAGGTACCACACCGAGATGAAGCGGGTGCTCGAACACACCGAAAATCTCCGCATCGTGCAGGGCGAAGCGGCGGAAATTTTGGTGGAAAATTTGAATGACACCCCCTCATTCGCCGATGGCGACAGCTCCCCCTCAATGGGGAGCCAAGGTCCCACTTGCCCACCCCTCGAGGGGTGGGTGTCACGCAGTGACGGAAGGGGTGTTCTTCCCCCTCGCGTCATCGGGGTCAAGACGACGTACGGGGGCATTTTCTCCTGCCGCGCCGTCGTCATCGCCACGGGCGTCTACCTCAACGCGCAGACGATCACGGGCGAAGTCGTCTGCGACAGCGGCCCCAACGGCTTCTCCCGCGCGACCGCCCTCACCCAAAATCTCATTGATCTCGGCTTCAAGGTCCGCCGCTTCAAGACGGGCACTCCCGCCCGCCTCGACGGGAGAACGGTGGAACGCGCCGCGCTCGACCTTCAACCCGGGGAGATGACCTACCCCTTCTCCTTTTTGAACGATTCCGTCCCGACGGAGCAGACGCCCTGCTACCTCGGCTGGACCAATGAGGCGACGCACAGGGTCATTCTCGACAATCTCGACCGCGCCCCCCTCTACAACGGGCAGATCTCCTCGACGGGCCCCCGCTATTGCCCCTCGATCGAGACCAAGGTCGTGCGCTTTTCGGACAAGGCCCGCCACCAGCTCTTTTTGGAGCCCGAGGGGGCGGACACGACCGAAGTGTATGTACAGGGGCTCTCCACTTCTCTTCCCCATGACTTGCAGAAAGAGATGTACAGAACCGTTAAGGGTCTTGAACATTGTGACATCGTCCGCTACGCCTACGCCATCGAGTACGACTGCATCGACACCCTCGATCTCTTGCCCACGCTGGAATTCAAAAAGGTGGAAGGGCTCTACACGGCGGGGCAGATCAACGGCACGAGCGGGTATGAGGAAGCGGCGGCGCAGGGGCTCATGGCGGGCCTCAACGCCTCGCTCAAACTCCGCGGCCTTCCCCCGCTTGTCCTTCGGCGGGATGAAGCGTACATCGGCGTGCTCATCGACGACCTCGTCACCAAGGGCACCGAGGAGCCCTACCGCATGATGACGTCGCGGGCGGAATTCCGTCTCTCCCTTCGGCAGGACAATGCCGACCTTCGGCTCACCGAATACGGACATGGGTGCGGCCTTGTGACGGAAGAGCGGTACATGGTATACCGAAATCGCCTCAAACTGCGGGATTCGGTCATGGGTGCCCTGAATTTAAGAGCCGAGCACGGGATCGCGGACATGGTGGTGGCAAAATACGGCGGACAGCCTTTGACCTCGGGGGTCAGCTACGCCGACCTCATCCGCCGCGGGATCCCCCTTTCCGCCATCATGGAGGCGTTCGGCATTTTGAGCGACGTGCCCAAAGACGTGCTCCTCTCCTGCGAGACGGAAATAAAGTACGAGGGCTATTTGAAGCGGGCCGCGGCGGAGGCCGAAAAGGCACGGCGCATGGACAAGGCTCCCCTTCCGCCCGACTTGAACTATGGAAGCATCGAGGGACTTCGGCTCGAAGCGCGGGAGAAGCTCAATAAGATCCGCCCGCTCACCCTCGGTCAGGCCGAACGCATCTCGGGCGTCTCCCCCGCCGACATCGCCGTCTTGATGGTTTATTTATCTTTACGAAATTGAGCGCACGGCGGTACGCCGTGCGCTCATGCTGACCCTGAGCGTAGTCGAAGGGGAAGGATCCCGGCAAACGGGCGGAGCAACTGCGTGCGGCGTCATGCTGAGCAGTAAAGCACAAACGCAGTCTACGGAAGCGAGTCCGAAGCATCTCGCCGCACATTTCTACGGCACCGTTCCCAATCGCGTCATGGTGAGCTCCGTCGAACCATCACCTTATTATTGCTGCGGTGATCCTTCGACACGACGCTTTTGTCG
>CANREK010000110.1 GCA_947629605.1 uncultured Clostridia bacterium
GTGATTAGAATGGTCCGCAGACCCCGATGCTCATTCTGAGCCATAGGCGAAGAATCCCAGCAAACGGGCGGAGTAGCTGCTTCCGTAGGTTTGCTGGAATGCTTCGCTGACGCTCAGCATGAGCGCGGCGGGGCATTCGCCCCGCCGCGCAACTCTCTCTATATCATTATAATATCATTCAATCATCATCTTCGTCGTCATCATCTTCATCATCATCGTCATCATCATCTTCATCTTCGTCGTCATCGTCGTCGGGGTCGAAGCGGTGCTCATAGACATCCTCGATCTCGTCGAGAAATTCCCGAAACAGCTCGTCGGTCATCCGCTCGGGGCTGCGTTCGAGCTTGACTTTGAGCTCGGCAAATTCTCCCAAGAGTTCCGCCTTGCGCTCGTCGCCGTCCTCAAACGTCAGGTCCTCGCCGAGGGACAGATATTTTTGGTTGAAGGCCGCAACTTGGGCGGGGTCGGAAGTGTCGAGCGCGGCGAGGTCCTCCTCATACGTCTGCAAGAGGGCGTCGATCTGCGTCTTGAACTGCGCCTTTTGCCCGTCGAACTCGCGGGCGAGCCAATCTTCAAAGTCCCCCATCTCGCTCTCGTTGTACGCCGCAACGAGCGCGTCAAAGTCCGCTTCATTCATATCGGTGACGGAGTACTGCGCATATCTCGCCGAGAGAGAGCTGCGGACCCGTTGCAGGGTGCCGTCGTCCTGCCCCTCGACATGGATGCGAATGCCGTCCGCGCCGATGAGATGACTGCCGTCGGCGAGTTCCGCAAACCGCAAGACGGCCTCCTCGGCGGTGTCGCCCGTGAAGTTTTCGTCCTTTAAGAGCACGGCGGCGTCACGGTTGAGGGAGCGGGTCGAGGAGACTTTTCCGTCGTCGAGGGTGAACTCCACCGAGGGATTGATGCTGACGACGAGCTTAAAAGGCGCCGCCCCTGCGCCACCGCCGCGCCAAAGGGTGAAGGCGAGCGTCACGAGAATGGCGACAAGGACAACAAGCCCCGCCGCCCAGAGGAGCCCCCTCTTTTTGGAGCGAACGAGCACCTCGCCCGCGGGGGCGCTGTTTTGATCCCGTGCCGCCGCGACGACTTTTTCGCTGACGTCGGGAACGTCCCGCTCGGCTTCCTGTTTGAGTTTTCGGATGATTTCTTCCTCTTTCAAGAGACACCTCAATCGCGTATGGCGTGTTGCAATTTTTTGATGGCTTGGTTGTATCTCCAAGTGACGGTGGGGAGCGGAATTTGCAACATATGTGCGATTTCACGCCGTTTATATCCCTCCGCCACGAGCATAACGACGGCGAATTCTCCCCCCTTTAAGACCTTTTTTGCAAGGTCGATCAGGTGGCTGCTCTCGTCGACGGAATAGGTCGGGAAGAGATGCTCGCTCTCGGCAACATCGACGAGATGTTCGCGCTTGCGCCGCCGCAAGACGTCGAGCGCCTCGTTCTTAGCGATCCGCCCGATCCACGCCGCGGCATTTGTACCCGCCTTGAATTTGTCGGCATGACGGAGAATTTTGAGATAGCAGGTCTGCATCACATCTTCGGCAAGGGAGCGCTCTTTGAGGATGGAGAGGGCGATGTAGTAGACCATCCCCTTCGTCTCCGCATAGAGGGCGTCGAATGACGACATATCCCCTGCCGCGATGCGTTTCAGTTCTTCGTCGAGTGACACAAGCTGCCTCCGTCATGCTCTTTTGTGTGAGAAGAGCCCCTTCAAACGCAGATTGTATCACTCCGCCGCAAAAATGTCAAGGCTCAATCGTCGAAACGGTCGAAATATCTGTCGTCGGCGGTGTTATTCGTGAATTTATAGTCGAAGTTGCCGTCCTTGTCGCGCACGATGACGAACTTGCCCCGATCGCCGCCGATGTTATATGTGACTTGGATGTAGGAATTTCCGCCCCGCTCCACTTTTTCGATCTCGTAGTAGCTCCTGACGCCGTTTTTGGTGTAGGTGAGTTCATATTCGACCTCGGCGTTCTCGCTCTCGAAGTCGACGGCCGTCGATTCCGTAAGCCTGCCGTTTTGATAGACAGAGTACACATATTCGGCCTCGCTCTCGTTGTCCCTGCCGCCCGTCTCGGTCTCCGTCTCGTGCTTCATCATGACAAAGTTACGGGTGTCCGTCCTGTCGGCATAGGCGCGGATGATGAGTTCGTTTTTCTCCTCCGTCTCCTTGCCCTCGGTCTCCGTCTCGGTGCGGCGGGAACCCGTCATGTAGTAGTACACGGGCACGCCGTTTTCATCGGTCCCCATTTCGAGCACGCCTTCGAGCGCATAGGCCTCCACGGTCTTGAATTCCTCGTCGTCATCGTCGTCGTAGTCGTCGTCGAGGTCACGGTCGTTGAAGGTGTCGAGCTTGGTCTCGGTGTAGTACATGGTGTGGACATTCTCTTCGCCGCGCTCGTTCTTGCCCTTGATGACGAGCTTGGTCTCAAAGGCCGCAAGGGCGGGATCTTCGGCGTCGTTCTCGCTCTCGACCGTCGTCGTTGCGCCCTTTTCGAGGAAGCCTTCGAGCATGGAGAAGTACTTGTTGAAGGTCTCCGCCTCGCCCTGCGCCTTGTCGGTGGAAGCGTTGCCGCTGTCGGGAAGTTGATAGTCGGGCGTCGTGTCGGGAGCCGTAGTATCGGGAGCCGTTGTGTCGGGCGCCGTTGTATCGGGCGCCGTTGTATCGGGGGCGGTGTCGGGCTCTTCCGCGAGAACTGCCGCGAGGGGCTTTGCCTCGGCCTTGGTCTCCATGAGGAGCTTTGCCGTCGTCACCGCGCCGACGCCGTAGATGGATTCCGTTGACTGCATGGGATCGACGTCCGTGCTGTTTTTGGATCCGCCGAAGTCACAGCCCGCCGCGACGGCTCCGACCGAAAGCGCCAAGGTCCCTGCAAGAATGGTGGTGAGTATTTTTTTCATTTTGAATTCCTCCGTTTTGGTCTTTTCACCCATACAACGCACAGCATGGCAAAATTGTTGGAAAAAAATAAAAATTTTTTTTGAAATGCGGTGGAACGTGAACGGACAACACCCCCTCAGTCGCGCAAGAACGGTGCGACAGCTCCCCCTCAAGGGGGCGCCAAGGGTCCTCTTGCCCACCCCTCGAGGGGTGGGTGTCACGTAGTGACGGAAGGGGTGTGCAACCCGCTCATTCTGAGCCCCCTTGTGGGGCGAAGAATCCCAGCAAACGGGCGGACTCTAATGAATAATAATGTTGCTTCCGTAGGCTTGCTGGGATCCTTCCCCTTCGGCTACGCTCAGGGTCAGGATGAGCGCAGAGCGCTCATTTTTCATTTTTAATTTTTAATTTATAATTTCCAAAAAATCCCTCTCCGAAGAGAGGGATCTTTCACAATTTGACGTTACGCCTCGTCGGCATCGGCGGCGGCAGTCTCCTCGGCCACGAGGTCGCGGTACCCGCCCGTCACGGAAGCGGAGACGTTCTTGTAATCTTTGAGGCCCGTGCCCGCGGGGATGAGCTTGCCGATGATGACATTCTCTTTGAGCCCGATGAGCGGGTCGCGCTTGGTGCTGATGGCGGCCTCGGTGAGAACTCTCGACGTCTCCTGGAAGGAGGCGGCGGAGAGGAAGCTGTCCGTCGCGAGCGACGCCTTTGTGATGGAGAGGAGCACTCTCTTGCCCTTTGCGGTGGCCTCGGGGCCCCCTTCCGCAACGGCCTTGGCGTTCTGCTCTTCAAAGGTATACATGTCGACGAGCTGCCCGGGAAGCATATCCGTCGTGCCCGCATCCTCGACGCGGACCTTTCGGAGCATCTGGCGGACAATGATCTCGATATGCTTGTCGTTGATCTCGACGCCCTGCGAACGGTACACCGACTGCACCTGTTCCAAGATATAGTCCTGCACACCCTTGACGCCCTTGACCCTGATGATGTCCTGCGGGTTGATGGAACCTGCGTTGAGCTGGGTGCCGGGCTCCACCTTGTCGCCCGTCTGCACTTTGAGGGCGGCGTTGAAGGGAAGTTCGTAATCTTTGAGCTTTTCGCCCGTCTGCTCATCAAAGACGATGACGTGTTGCAGGTTATCGGTATTGTCGACGGTGACGACGCCCGAGAATTCGCAGATCGTCGCAACGCCCTTGGGTTTTCTCGCCTCGAAGAGCTCCTCGACACGGGGCAGACCTTGGGTGATGTCCTCGGTCGCCGCGATGCCGCCCGTGTGGAAGGTACGCATGGTGAGCTGGGTACCGGGTTCACCGATGGACTGCGCCGCGATGACGCCGACGGCCTCGCCGACCTGAACGGGAAGCGTCGTGGCCATGTTCTTGCCGTAGCACTTTGCGCAGACGCCGTAGCGGGTGTTGCAGGTGAAGATGGAGCGGATAAACACACCCCTCTCCGCATATTTGGGCATGGAAGCGATCTTCTTGGCCATGCTCTCGGAGATCATCTCGTTGATGGGAACGAGCACGGTGCCGTCGTCATCGGTGACATCCTCGGCGGCGAACCTGCCGATGAGACGGTCGGCAAGGCCCTCGATGAGGTTGCCCTTGTCGCCGTAGATGGCGCGGATGAGCGTGCCGTGGGGCTTTTTGCCCGCCGAGCAGTCCTCTTCGCGCACGATGACATCCTGCGAGACGTCGACGAGGCGGCGGGTGAGGTAGCCCGAGTCGGCCGTTTTGAGCGCCGTGTCGGCGAGGCCCTTTCTTCCGCCGTGCGAAGAGATGAAGTATTCGAGAACGGAAAGACCGTTTCTGAAACAGGACTTGACGGGGACCTCGATCTTTTTGCCCTGCGGGTTGACCATGAGGCCGCGCATGCCCGAGAGCTGCTTGATCTGGTCGATGGAGCCGCGGGCGCCCGAATC
>CANREK010000111.1 GCA_947629605.1 uncultured Clostridia bacterium
CTCCTTCTCCTTTTTGGCCTGCTCGAACTTGAACTTGCCGTAGTCCATGATCTTGCAGACGGGCGGGACCGCCGTGGGAGAGATCTTGACGAGGTCGAGCCCGGCGTCGTCGGCAAGGCGCTGTGCCTCGCGCGAGGACATGATCCCGAGCATTTCCCCCGTCTCGGAGATGAGACGCACCTCGCGGTCGCGGATCTCACCGTTCAACTGAATTTGATTTTGTTTACCTGCCATAATCCTCTCATACAAAAACGGGTTTCGCAGCATGCAAAACCCGTTGAACTTTTTGATGCACGGAAAACCGTGACATTTCCGAAAATTCATTGACCCGCATCACATAAGCGATCGCGGAGAGAAGGGTCTGCTTCTGCTTGACGATGTAATGGTACCACACAAGGGAGCCCTTTGTCAACTGTTTTTCGGTGGATTTTTATGATTTTTTGCGCTATTGCTATCGGAAAATGCGAAAGATTCGACAACTTTGATTGCCAATCTTCTCAGAAAACTACCTTTTCCTCATCCTCGCGCTTGACAAGGGCCATGAACTCCTCTTTGCCCATGGAGCCGATGTCGCCGTCGCCGCGCTTGCGGACGGACACGGTGCCGCTCTCCGTCTCCTTGTCGCCGATGATGAGTTTATAGGGCACTTTTTCGTTTTCGGCATCGAGGATCTTTCTGCCGATCTTCTCCTTGCGGAGGTCGGCCTCGGCGCGGATGCCCATCTTCTCCATCTCCTCGACGAGCGAGACGGCATAGTCGGCGGCGCGGTCGGTGATGGGAAGCACCTTGACCTGCACGGGAGAGAGCCAAACGGGGAATTTGCCCGCGTAGTGCTCGATGAGAATGCCGATAAACCGCTCGATGGAGCCGAAAATGACGCGGTGGATCATGATGGGACGATGTTTTTCACCATCTTCACCCGTATATTCGAGGTCGAAGCGCTGCGGCATCTGGAAATCGAGCTGGATGGTGCCGCACTGCCACGTTCTGCCGATGCAATCTTCGAGGTGGAAGTCGATCTTGGGACCGTAGAAGGCACCGTCGCCCTCGTTGATGATATAGGGCAGTTTGAGCTCTTCGAGGGCCTTTTTGAGGGCGTTTGTGGCGCGATCCCAATCCTCGTCGCTGCCCATGCTGTCCTCGGGGCGGGTGGAGAGTTCCACGTAATACTTGAAGCCGAAGAGAGAATAGACCTCGTCGATGATGCGCACGACGCCCTTGATCTCGTCGGTGATCTGCTCGGGCAGCATGAAGATGTGGGCATCATCCTGCGTGAAGCAGCGGACACGCATGAGACCGTGCAGTTGGCCGCTCTTTTCGTGGCGGTGCACGAGGCCGAGTTCCCCCATGCGGATGGGAAGATCTTTATAGCTGTGCGGGGCAAGTTTGTAGACGAGCATGCCGCCGGGGCAGTTCATGGGTTTTACGGCGTAGTCCTCGCCGTCGATCTTGGTCGTGTACATGTTGTCCTTGTAGTGATCCCAATGTCCCGAATTCTCCCAAAGAGAACGGGTCATGATCATGGGCGTCTGCACTTCCACATACCCCTCGCGACGGTGGAGCTGTCTCCAATAGTCGATGAGTTTGTTCTTCAAGATCATGCCGTTGGGCAGGAAAAACGGGAAGCCCTTCCCTTCGGGAAGGAGGGCGAACAGTTTGAGCTCGCGGCCGAGCTTGATGTGGTCGCGCTTTTTGGCCTCTTCGAGCCGTCTGAAATACTCCTCCATCTCCTCCTTTTTCGCAAAAGCGGTGCCGTAGATGCGGGTGAGCATCTTCTTCTTTTCATCCCCTCTCCAATAGGCACCGGCGATGGAGACGAGCTTGAAGGCCTTGATCTTCCCCGTCGAGGGAAGGTGCGGGCCGCGGCAGAGATCGACGAACGTGCCCTGCTTGTAGAAGGAGATCTCGGCATCGGCGGGAAGGTCCTTGATAAGCTCCACCTTGTAGTTCTCATGGAAGCGCTTCATGAAGGCGATGGCCTCCTCGCGGGGCAGGGTGAAGCGTTCGATGGGCAGATTGCTCTTGATGATGGACTTCATCTCCGCCTCGATCTTGTCGAAATCATCCATCGTGATGGGCGTTTTGAAGTCGACGTCGTAGTAGAAACCGTTGTCGATCGTGGGACCGATGGCGAGCTTACAGGTGGGATAGATGGTTTTGAGCGCCTGTGCGAGCACATGGGCACAGGTGTGACGGTAGACGTCGAGGCCCTCTTTGTCTTTGAGGGTGACGAGTTCGAGCGCGTCGCCGTCATGGAGCTTTGCGGAAAGGTCGCAGAGTTTTCCGTTGATCTTGGCGGCAACGGCATTCCGTGCGAGGCCTTCGGAGATCTTTGCGGCCGCCTCATACGCGGTCGCGCCGTCATCGAGCGGGAGCAGATCGCCGTTTTTGAGTGAAATATTCATGGTTTTCCTCCTGTTATGTCTGACATAGTACTTCGCATAACGCGAAAAAATAAAAATTCGCCCTCAAAATCCCCCTCTTCGGGTTCATTTAAGGACGCAAATTCCGATTTGCGCGGTTCCACCTTAATTGCTCTTTTTGAGAGCCGCTTTTATGTTGTCGGGAAAATGTAGAGTGGTTTCACCTTCCGAAGCTCTCTGCGGGCCTTCCAGCCGTGGGTCCGCTCTCTGAAAGAGCGCTTCGGCGCTACTTGTCTTTACGTATTTCCTATTGTAATTTGCTTTTTTTGTTTTGTCAAGAAAATATCGCCCTTTCGGCATAAAATTTTTGCAAAAAATCACTCAGTTCTTCCCCGACGTCGCCGAGGCAATAGACAAATCCGGCGTCGGAGAGCATGATCTCCGTCTCCGTGTCCTCTTTGCCGAAGAGCAGGCTGCGTTTGAGGGGTTTGAAGTTCTCGCCGAACACCGTTTTGCCCTGCAAATAGACCTTGTTCTTGCTCTCCCCGACGAGAAAATCGCAGAATTGTTTGAGATCGCCCTGCGAGAACCCCGCGGGGACATATTCGACGATGTGCTGCCACTTGTCTTTGAGAGGTCCCAAGCGGAAGGAATAGAGCCCATCGATGTTGTATTCGGGCCCCTCGCCGATCTTCCGCTTGATGTACCCCTTATCCCCCTCGAAATCGGCGGCAATGAGCGCCGCACAGAGCAGATTTTTGTCGTGCCGCGAGAGCGCCGCATTGAGCCTCGCATCCAGATAGCGGAACTTGTAGCCGATTCCGACGATCTCCGTGAGGGAATCCTTCAAAGTCTCCCTGAGTTCCCCGTCGTCATCGTCGGCGCGGATGCGGAGCGCGGCACGCTCGCCCAAGATGAGCTCCTCGCTTCCCCCGATGCGGGCAAGGATCCCCGACAGGGCATTATATAGATATGTGATATACAGGCCGTTTTCGCCCTGATCGGATACCGTGATCTCTTCCACGAGATTATTGTATGCGTCTTTCGGGGATTTATTTACCGATTTTCGGGGAAGGCGACGCAACCGCAGCGGCAAATCACTTGACATTTTTCTTGCCGCAATATAAAATGTGGAAGAAGGAGCAATTCTCAATGGATATCAAACAAATCGAAAAAAAGTGGCAGAAAAAGTGGGAGGCGGCAAAGTTCAACCGCTTTGACCCCGAGGATAAGGAGCGGGAAAAGCTCTATGTCCTCGAAATGTTCTCCTATCCCTCCGGCGCAAAGCTGCATGTCGGGCATTGGTACAACTACGGCCCCACCGATTCCTACGCCCGTTTCAAGCGGATGCAGGGCTACAACGTCTTTCAGCCGATGGGATTCGACGCCTTCGGGCTCCCCGCCGAAAATTATGCCATCAAGACGGGCATTCATCCCAAGGATTCCACCCTCAAAAACATCGAGACGATGGAGGGCCAGCTCCGCGCCATGGGCGCCATGTTCGACTGGTCGGCAGAAGTCAAGACGTGCACCGAGGAGTACTACAAGTGGACCCAATGGATGTTTTTGCAACTCTATAAAAACGGCCTCGCGTACAGAAAAGAGGCGCCCGTGAATTGGTGCCCTTCCTGCAACACGGTGCTTGCCAACGAGCAGGTCGTCGAGGGCAAATGCGAGCGCTGCGACACCCCCGTCATCCGCAAAAATCTCACGCAGTGGTTTTTTAAGATCACGGCGTATGCGGAAGAGCTCCTCTCGGGGCTCAACGGCCTCGATTGGCCCGAAAAGACCAAGAACATGCAGCGCAATTGGATCGGAAAATCCACGGGATGCGAGATCGAGTTCGAATGCGACAGCGGCGACACATTCAAGGTCTACACGACCCGCTGTGACACCGTCTACGGCGTGACCTATGTCGTTCTCGCGCCCGAACATCCCCTCGCCCGAAAACTCACGACCCCCGAACAGAGGGATGCCGTTGAGGCCTACATCGATTACGCCTCCCGCGCCAATGAGATCGAACGCCTCTCCTCCACGCGCGAAAAGACGGGTGTATTTACGGGTTCCTACTGCACCAACCCCGTCACGGGCAAAAAAGTGCCCATCTACCTCGCCGATTATGTGCTCTATTCCTATGGAACGGGCGCGGTGATGGCTGTCCCTGCCCATGATGAACGGGACTTCGCCTTTGCCACAAAATACGGCCTTCCCATCGTCAAAGTCATCGAAAAACAGGGCGGAGAGACGGTTTTGCCCTTCACGGAAGATGGCATCGTCGCCTGCGCGTCGCAGTTTGACGGGCTCGTCGGCGAGGAAGCGCGGGAGAAGATCGCTGCCTACATCGCCTCGCTCGGCAAGGGCGGGAAAAAGATCAACTACCGTCTCCGCGACTGGCTGGTCTCCCGTCAACGCTATT
>CANREK010000112.1 GCA_947629605.1 uncultured Clostridia bacterium
CCCCGACGGGGGGAGGGTGGCACGGCATAGCCGTGACGGGGGGTACTTGGCGCCCCTTGGGGTCCCCACAAAAAGACGCAGTATTTTTGTGGGGTGGTCTAGGGGAGCTGTCACGCTGTCCTTGCGTGACTGAGGGGTTTTGAAACCCCTTTGGCTCACTACGTTCGCCACTTCCCCTAAAAGGGGCAGCGAGAATAAGGATGACGTGATCGGAATGGTCCGTAGGTAGCCCGCAGCATGAGCGCACGACGTATCGCCGTGCGGTTTTGGCGCGACACGAGCACCCTAAGGCGCGAAGTAAGAATCCCAGCAAACGGGCGGAGTGGGTGCGTGCGGCGTCATGCTGAGCAGAGAAGCAAGAACGCAGTCTGCGAGAGAATGTCCGAAGCATCTCGCCGCACAGTAGTCCGTAATCGCCCCGCGAGATTCTTCGGGTCAGGTTCCATACTCTTTACAGCCCTACGGGCTCAGAATGACGCGGGGCGGCACATGCTTCCGTGTGTTTAACGGGATGCTTCGGCTACGCCTCAGCATGAGCGTGCGCTTAATAAAAAACCGCAACATATGTTGCGGTTTTTTCAATTTTCCTTGTTTGAAAGAACGCTGCGGTAGCCCTTTCCGTAGTGCACGCATCGGGAGACGCGGGAGAGCGTCGCGGAGGAGATCCCCGTCTCCGCCGTGATCTGTTCATACGTCTTTCCCGCAAGCAAAAGTTTGGCCGCGCGTACGCGTTGGAGCATCGATTCCGCCTCATTCGGCGTCAAAAGATCCTCAAAAAAATCGCCGCACTGTTCCATTCCGTCGATCGAGAGAATGGCCTCAAACAGTTCTCTGTATTCCTCGGCAAACGTCACCATTCATGTTCCTCCGTGCGTTTCAAAAACGCCTTCAATTTTTCGCTCTTCGGGCGGCCGAACACCTCTTCACCCGACCCCATCTCCTCAATTTTGCCGTCCGCCATGAAGATGACGCGGTCGGCGACTTCCCGCGCGAACGCCATCTCGTGGGTGACGATGATCATCGTGCGTCCTTTGAGGCCGCGGATGACTCTGAGCACTTCCCCCGTCAGTTCGGGGTCGAGGGCGGAGGTGGGTTCGTCGAAGCAAAGCACCTCGGGGTCGAGGGCGAGCGCCCGCGCGATCGCCACCCTTTGCTGCTGTCCGCCCGAGAGCTCGTAGGGGTACGCATCCCCCCGATCGCCGAGCCCGACCTCGCCGAGCAGTTCCTCCGCCCGCTGTCGGCTCTTTGCGATCTCTTCCCGCTGGAATGCCTTGGCCTCCCGCAAGATCTTGCCGAAGTTCCACTTGGCAAGCCCCTTTTCCGCCGCCCTGAGCTCCCTCTTTTTCGCCCTCACGCGGGCCTTGGCGAGAAGTTCACAGGCGAGCGAGACGTTTCTCCTCGCATTGTAGTTGGGAAAGAGGTTGAAATTCTGGAACACGAGCCCGAATTTGAGGCGTTTTTGGCGCAGTTCGCGGTCGGAATAGCGCACAGACGCGTCCGAAAGAAGTTCCCCGCCGAGATAGATCTTGCCCTCGTCGGGCGTTTCGAGAAAATTGAGACAGCGAAGCAGGGTCGTCTTGCCGCTGCCCGACGCCCCTATTATAACCAATATTTCGCCCTTTTGCAAGGAAAAGTCCACTCCTTGTAAGACTTCCGTCTGAGAAAATTTCTTGCGGAAGCCCTCTACGCGCAAATATTCCATGTCAAACCTTGATATAGGCCGTCTTTTTTTCGGCGAAGCGGAAGAGCAGGGTCAACGCTCCCACAAAGATCAGATAGAACGCCCCCGTGTAAAAGAGCGGCCAGATGAGCCCCTTCCGCGTGAATTCCTCCGCGACCAAGATGATCTCGACGACGCTGATGACGCGGGCGAGCGAGGTGTCCTTGACGAGCGTGATGACCTCGTTCGACATCGGCGGCAGAATGCGTTTTACGACCTGCACGAGCGTGATACGGAAGAAGATCTGCGCCTTGGTCATGCCGAGCACCTGCCCCGCTTCGTACTGTCCCCGCGGAACGCTCTGAATGCCGCCGCGGTAGATCTCCGAAAAGTAGCACGCGTAATTGATGACGAACGCCACGATCACCGCGAGGAGACGGTCGTTGAAGCCCGTAATGCCGAAGAGAAGATAGGGTCCGTAGAAGATGGCGATGACTTGCAGCATGAGCGGCGTGCCGCGGATGACCCACACGACCGTTCTGACGGCCGCGCTGAGCGGTTTGAAGCGGGACATCGAGCCGAATGCGATGACAAGACCGAGCGGCAGCGCCAACACGAGCGTCAAAAGGAAGATGTAGCAGGTCGCTCCAAACCCTTTGAGAAGTTCAAGCGTGACATTCCAGAACATGATCACACCATGTACTTTGCGATGAGCGCATCGAACGTGCCGTCTGTCTTATATTTTGCGATGATCCCGTTGAGCGAGGCGAGAAGTTCGGTGTCCTCCTTCCGCATGCCGATGCCGTATTCCTCGGCCGTGAAACCGACGTCGACGTAGCCGAGATCGGCATAATCGGTCCCCTCTCCCGTCATGGCCTTGGCGAGAGTGATGTCGAGAATGGCGATGTCCGAAGCGCCCGTCTTGACTTCGAGCAGACAATTCGCCTGCGCGGTCATCTTGTTGAGTTTCTCCGAAAGACCGCTGTCCTCCGCCACCGACTGTCCCGCCGAACCGCTCTCCACGGCGATGGATGCCGCCTGCGCCAAAGAGGCGATGTCCGTATACTTTGCAAGCGCATCCGCCTTGGCGACGACCACTTGCTTGTTCTCCATGTAGGGATCGCTGATCGCCATGCTCTCCTTTAAGTCGTCGCTGATCGTCATGCCGTTCCAGATGAGATCGATGTTCTTGGAATTGAGCTCGTTGATCTTGTTTTCCCAATCGATGAGCACGAATTTGGGCGTATAGCCGAGTTCCGCACACGCCTTCTCCGCAAACTCCGTGTCGAAGCCGATGAGCTTGTCGTTTTCATCCTTATAGTTCATCGGCGCGTAGAGCGTGTAGCCGATGACGAGGGTTCCCTCGTCCTTACCGCATGCGCTCATCCCGAGAAGCGCCGAGGCGCCCAACATGGCCGCAACCGCGACCGCAGCAAATTTTTTCATCTGTTTACCCTCCGTACTTTATCGCTTTATCTTAATAAAGTATATGCCCATTATACTTCATCGCTTTATCGTTGTAAAGTGATTTTGAGGGTATTTGGGAAAATTTTTTGAAAAAATTTTTCTTTCCGTGGAATTTGCGCCGACGCGCGGCAAAAATGTTGCAAAATTCAGAAAATCTGCTATAATGATGAGGAACTACGGAGAGATGGCAGAGCGGTCGAATGCGGCGGTCTTGAAAACCGTTGACGGGCAACTGTCCGGGGGTTCGAATCCCTCTCTCTCCGCCATCAGCACCCAATTTGAACCCAAGCGGTTGAAGTCGGGTGCTTTTTCTATGTTCGGGGTCTTTTAGTTCGTCAAGTTCCTCTCTGTCGAGTTTTATCTTTGTCGGCACGTCGGGCGAGGTGTTGTAAAAGATATACACGCAGTCGTCAAAGAGGACGACGCGATAGATGAACGAGTTGAAAAATTCGTTTTTTTCCTCGTCGTTATGGTATTTCTTCTTTGCAAAGTAAGACAGGAACGCCTTTACCGTTTCATATTCAAGCGGTTGAATTTGCCTTGCTTTTTCCAATGCAATCTTCTCTTCGAGAATGTCATTTTGCTGTTCCAAAGCAAGCAGTCTTTCCTTTGTGGACTTCGTAACAACACCCTCGGCAATGGCGCTCAAAAAGCCGTTTATGGACTTTTGCACTTGCTGTTGCTCCTTTTCAAGCAGAGCAAGCGAGTCGGACTTTGTAATGCTGCTATTGAATTTCTCCACAACCGCCGAGGCGATTTTTTCTATCACCCGCGGTTTCAAAACGTATTCTATTGTTGCTTCAAAGACGAGGTTTTCGAGCTTCTCTTTTGTTATATTGCTCTTGTTGCATTGCTCCTTGTTCTTCTTGCGGTTAAAACACTTGTAGTAGTGATAGATCTTACCCGTATGACTTGTGCCGTCCTCGGCAGTCATAAAAGTACCGCAGTATCCGCAGAAAAGTTTTCCGGACAAAACGTATTCGCTGTGTTCCTGTACGGTCTTTTGCTTGTGCCGTTGATTGTCCATGATACGATTGCAGGCATCGTAAGTAGCCTTGTCCACGATAGCGGGGACGACGTTTTCATAGGTTTCGCCGTTATTGATGACAATTCCCGCATACTTGCTGTTGCGAATTATTTTTGCAAACGAATTGACCGTAAATGCCGCGCCGCTCTTGTTGTGGATACCTTGTTCGTTCAGCCTATCCACAATGCTTTTTGCTTTTTCTCCGCTCTTATAACGAGCGAACATATCCCGTACGATCTCCGCTTCGGTGGGATTGATCGACCAATGCTTATCCACAATGTCATAGCCGAATAAACAGTTCCCGCCTATAAAATAGCCTTTTGTAAGGCTCTCTCTTATGCCTCTTTTTACCTTTTGACTTAATTCGGCGGAGTAATATTCCGCCATACTTTCAAGTACGCCTTCAATGAGTATTCCGCTCGCATCCTCGGTTATATTTTCCTTTGCGGAAAGAACTCTCACGCCGTTCTTCTTTAACTTCGCCTTGTAGTTTGCGCTGTCATAGCGGTTTCGGGCGAAACGGTCTAATTGGTAGACGAGAACATAATCGAAAGTTTTCTTTTTGCTGTCGTCGATCATTTTCAGGAACTGCGGACGTTTGTCCGTAGTTCCCGTCAATGC